>JAHRVJ010000005.1 GCA_019090765.1 Ilumatobacteraceae bacterium | reverse complement strand
TGTCTTGTCGAATGGTGAGGGTCTGGCCGGTGGCACCCAAGATCACTTCTTGGTGAGCGACCATGCCGCGCATGCGAACCGAATGCACCCGTACGCCACGGGGGCCGACGCCGCCACGTGCGCCTCGATAAACCTCAGTGGTCGTCGGGTCAGGGTCGAAGTCGGCGTCGCGACCGGCGGCCATTCGCTCAGCGGTATTGACCGCTGTCCCCGATGGAGCATCAACCTTTGCGTCGTGATGCAACTCGACAATCTCGGCGGTATCAAACCAAGGCGCGGCCATCTCCGCAAACCGCATCATCAGCACTGCTGAAATCGCGAAGTTCGGGGCAATCACACAGTTGGGGCCGTCTTGGCTGCCGAATGTGGATTCAAAAAGATCGAAATCGTCGGCTGTGAATCCTGTGGTCCCAACCACGGCGTGGATGCCATGCATGCCAAGCCATGGCAACGTAGTACGAGCCGCATCGGCCACGGTGAAGTCGACCACCACATCACACTTGGCATCGACAAAGGCGTGCAATGTTTCGGCAAGCACGATGCCCTCGACTACCTCGCCGGCGTTTTGTCGAGAGACGCCAGCGGCGAAAACGAGATCGGGGTCAGCGGCAACCGCATCACAGACAGTTCTACCCATCCGTCCGGCGGCTCCGTTGACCCCAATTCTCATTTGATCAGTCTGACCGATCAGCCGTAGCTACTCAGCGATGCCGACGACGGCCGCCGCCACCACCGTTGCGGCCTCCGCCACTGCGCTCGGACTTGGGTCCGAGATCGCCAAGCTCACCAGCGAGTTCGGCGTCGAAGCCGTCTTCGAAGCTGACCTCGACGATGTCGCTGTCGTTTCCGCCGTTGCCACTCTTGCGGTCATTGTCGGACTTCGACGAGCGCTCCTCGCGGGGAGCGCGTGCCGGGCGATCGTCACGGCTGCTCGACGACGAGTCATCTGATGACTCTTTCGCTGCTGGTGGGTCACCAGCTGGGAGCAGGCTGACCTTGCCCTTGTCGTCGATCTCCTCGACACGAACTTCAATCTCCTCACCGAGCGAGAGGACGTCTTCAACGGAATTGATCCGCTTGCCGCCACCCAGCTTGGAGATGTGAACCAGACCGTCACGGCCGGGAAGAATATTGACGAATGCACCGAACTTGGTGATGTTGACAACTCGGCCCGTGTAGACCTGGCCAAGCTCAGCCTTAGGAGGATCAACAATCGCGAGGATGGCATCTTTGGCCTCCTCCATCCGCCAAGCCTCGACAGCACCGATGGTGACGATGCCGCGGGCACCGTCGTCGTCGACGCCGATGTCGGCTCCGGTTTCCTGCTGGATGGTGTTGATGACCTTGCCCTTCGGTCCGATTACCTCGCCGACCTTGTCGAGCGGGATGTAGATCGTGGTGATCTTCGGAGCGGTCTCGGCCACTTCGGACCGTGACTCGGGGATACAAGCGTTCATCACTTCGAGAATCTCGAGGCGAGCGTCGCGTGCCTGAGCCAGAGCGGCGGTCAGCACGTCGGCGGGAATGCCGTCGATCTTCGTATCGAGCTGAAGCGCCGTGATGGCATCTTCGGTACCGGCAACCTTGAAGTCCATGTCGCCAAAGGCGTCTTCGGAACCAAGGATGTCAGTGAGTGTGATGTACTTGCCGTCCTCGTAGATGAGGCCCATGGCGATGCCCGAGACGTGGCCCTTGGTGGGCACACCTGCGTCCATCAGCGAAAGGCTCGACGCGCAAACCGACGCCATCGAAGTGGAGCCGTTGGACGACATCACTTCTGAAACGAGGCGCAGTGTGTAAGCGAAGTCTTCCTGGTTCGGGATGACTGGCAGAACTGCACGAGCAGCTAGTGCCCCGTGGCCGATCTCTCGACGCTTCGGCGAACCAACGCGCCCGGTCTCACCATTTGCCCAAGGAGGCATGTTGTAGTGATGCAGGTAGCGCTTCTCGTTGTTCGGCGAGAGCGAATCGATCATCTGGTTCATCCGCGGCATTGCCAGGGTCAGAACGTTCATCACCTGAGTCTCACCACGCTGGAACAAGCCGGAACCATGAGCGGTCGGCAATACGCCGGTCTCAGCGGCGACTGGCCGGAGATCAGCAGCGGCCCGGCCGTCCATCCGGACACCTTCGTTGACGACACGGCGGCGCATCAGCACCTTGCTCAGCGAACGAACTGCTTCGCGGACCATCTTTTCCTGGCCGGCAAACTCGCCGGGGGCGTCGCTGGTTCCGCAGAGCTCGGCGAGAGTGTCAGCGGTAACCGCATCGGTGGCCTCGTTGCGCTCGGCCTTGGCTGCGATGCAGATTGCCGGCGCAAGCTTCTCGCTGGCGGACTTCTCGACGGCTGCAAAGATCTCGTCGGTGTAGTCGAGGACAGGTGTCCACGACATCATCTCGATTGGGCCTTGAGTAGCGATCACCGAAGCAACGAGCTGGCGCTGCAGAGCGATCGATTCCTTGATCCATACCTTGCAGGCTTCGAGGCCGTCGGCGAGGACGTCCTCGGTGACCTTCTTGGCGCCGTCTTCGTAGTAGTAGAAGGCGTTCTCAGATCCACCGGCCTCGACCATCATCACGGCGACATCGCCGTTGTCGAGCTCACGACCAGCGATGACGAGGTCGAAGGTGCCGGCCTCAGCCTCTTCGAAGGTCGGGTGTGGGATCCACTCGCCGTCGACGCTGTACGCCATGCGAATCGAACCGATCGGGCCCTCGAAGGGGATACCAGAGATCATCAAGGCTGCAGAAGCGGCGTTGATTGAGAGCACGTCGTGCGGGTTTTCCTGGTCGGCACCGAGCACTGTGGTTACAACCTGAGTCTCGTTGCGGAAGCCCTTGGGGAAGGACGGGCGCAGCGGACGGTCAGTTAGACGACAGGTGAGAATCGCGTCTTCGGTTGGACGACCTTCCCGACGGAAGAACGAGCCGGGGATCTTGCCAGCGGCGTACGCCCGCTCCTCGACATCGACTGTTAGCGGGAAGAAATCCATGCCTTCGCGCACCTTCTTGGCGGCATTAGCAGTAGTCAGTACCTTCGTACCGCCGATTGATGCCACAACGGCACCCATCGACTGGGGGGCAAACTTGCCCGTTTCGAAGGTGAGTGTCTTGTCAGTCCCAGATACGGGACCGGACACGGCAATAGGTTCAGCCACAAGGGCTCCTTTCGTGTGCGCTCCACCTTTGGAGTGCACCTCTGGAGCGATGCGTCGGTTCCCAGTTGGTAAGTCCGAACAAGTTCCCGCGCGGTCGTTCCGGGCGAAATTTCGGATTCAGCAACCGGCAACCAACAACGGTTCGCTCATGTTGCGAAGTCGGACGTTCCGACCTCAGATTTCAAGCATAGCGCGTTTGAGACGCGCGCGGGCGTCAAGGCAACTAACTAGGTGGCGTACAAAGGCCCACGAACGGGCCGGCAAATCAGCGGCGGAGGCCCTGATCAGCAATGATCTGGCGATAACGCTCAACGTCGATCGACTTCACATAGTCGAGCATGCGACGGCGACGGCCGACCAGCATCAGCAGACCACGACGGCTGTGGTGATCCTTCTTGTGGTCCTTGAGGTGACCAGTGAGGTGCGTAATCCGGGCAGTCAGAAGCGCAATCTGCACTTCAGGAGAACCCGTGTCGCCCTCGTGTGTTTGGTTCTTTGAGATGATCGCTGTCTTGTCTGGCATGTGTCGCCTTCCGGTAGGCCAACTATCTCGATCTCGATGAGTCGATTTCGATACAGCAGGTTGGAGGTCGCAGTGGTTCCGGTTGAAAGCCATCTGCATCACGCCCGCGCCGAGTGCTTACCCAGCCCGAACGGACCCCGCAATACTACGGCGCACCGGTCGCGCCGACAACGGCGCTGACCAGGTTGCTCGCTTTGTTGCTTCGCTGAGCCCACGCCCAAGTCTCGCTGTAGCCTCGCCCGCGTGTCGGCGCGCATCGAACTCCGTGGTGTCTCCAAGACATTTGGAGACACCGAGGCACTTGCCCCGATCACGCTTGATGTCGCCAAAGGCGAGATCGTTACCCTGCTCGGCCCGTCAGGATGCGGCAAGACGACGCTGCTGAGGCTGATTGCTGGACTCGCTGAACCGACAGCGGGAGAGATATCTATCGGCGGCGACACTCCGCAGCAAGCACGCCGCCACAAGCACATCGGCTTCATTCCGCAATCACCAGCGCTCCTCCCCTGGCGCACCGTGGAAGCAAACGCCGAACTGCTACTCGACATCAACCGCCGAGCCTCACCAGCCTCTCCAACGACATCAGTTGCCGAACTGCTCGATGAGGTTGGCTTGGGGGACTTCCGCCGCGCGTACCCACACGAACTGTCGGGTGGAATGCAGCAACGCGTCGGGCTGGTGCGCGCCTTCGCCCTTGATGCCCAACTGCTACTGATGGACGAACCGTTCGCGGCCCTCGATGAGATGACACGCACCGATATGCGCCACATCCTCAGTCGCCTGTGCGAACAACTCGGCACAACTGTGATTTTCGTAACTCACTCCATTGCCGAAGCAGTATTCCTCTCCGACCGAGTGGCCGTGATGTCGGCACGACCGGGCCGGCTGGTTGAAGACAAGACGATCCCGCTCCGCCACCCGAGGCTCCCCGAGGTTGAAGACACCGACGATTTCTTCCACCTGACAACAAGCCTGCGGGCCTCATTGAGTAGCGGCATGAACCGATGAGTTCCAGCGCCAGACGAATCGTGGCCCCGGTCTTCGGCATCATCGTTTTCGGACTCTGCTGGGAAGTATTCGTACGAATATTCGACATCCGGCGCTTCGTGCTGCTCCCACCCTCGGCGATCATCTCGGAGTTCGCAGATTCGCCTTCGTTCTATTGGGACAACGCGTTAACGACCGGACGACACATGATGATCGGATTGTCGATCGCGCTGGTGCTCGCCATCGGGGCCGGAGCGGTAATGGCCTCATCGAGGTTTATCGAAGAGGCCGCCCAGCCCGTGCTGGTACTAATCCTCGTCACCCCGTGGGTCGCCTACATCACATCAGTCGTACTGTGGTTGGACGGCGGAGACCCCTCGATCATCTTCATGGTCTCCTTCACCTCCTTTCCGGTGTTCACCTTCGGAGTCGTCGGCGGGATGAAATCAGCCGACCCCGCTGCCCGCGAGCTTTTCGCCAGCGTCAACGCTCGACCGTGGGAGGTCCTCTGGCGGCTGCGGCTGCCATCAGCACTCCCGTCAATCTTCACCACCGCCAGGTTCGCGATGGGCCTCGGCCTCGCAGCCGCATATTTCAGCGAAGGCTCCGCGCTCACCACCGCAGGGCTCGGAGCGATTGGGCGCCGCGC
>JAHRVJ010000069.1 GCA_019090765.1 Ilumatobacteraceae bacterium | reverse complement strand
TTGGCGCTCGTGGTCGAGCAGCCACGCCTTGCTGTCGAGTCCGCCAGCGAACCCGGTAAGCGCACCGCTGGCGCCAACTACACGATGGCAAGGAACGATAATCGAGATCGGATTGCGCGCATTTGCCGAGCCGACGGCCCGCGCCTTTGCCCGGTCTCCTAGCTTTTCTGCTTGGTCGCCATAGCTAATGGTGGTGCCGAATGGAATCGCCCGTAGTGCGAGCCATGCCTCTAATTGGAAATCTGTTCCGGACGGATCCAGTGGAAGGTCGAATACCTGGCGTTCCCCCGCGAAGTACTCCTCAAGTTGCGCGATTGCAGAGTTGATCACGTGATGGTCAGAGCTTGCGATCGGTAAGTCATTCGACGATCCTTCGATCGCGGTTGACGGCCAGAGCACCGACTGCAATGAGCAGGCGTCGGCCACCAGGGTGAGCTGGCCGAGCGGGCTGTTCATAGTCGCGGAGTAGGTGATGTTGTCTGGTTCTGCGGCGTTCATTACGAATCCTTCTTGCTAGTGGGCTGCCCTGCAACTGAGGACACCGATTGGTTGAGCGAAGCCCACAGGTGATGAACGGCATAGGAGCGCCAAGGGGCCCAGCCCGCGGAGTGTTCCTTAGGAATTCCGAGCCCGTCGAGCGCATGCCGAATGCCGAGGTCCGTCGCCAGGAAAGTGTCAGTGTGGCCAAGGCCGCGCATTACCACGTAGTCCGCAGTCCACGGGCCAATCCCTTTGAGAGCGACCAAGCTCCGACGCGTCACGTCTGGATCTACGCCCTCATGCAGCTCAAGCGACTGCTCTGCTACAGCCGCGCTCAGCCGTCTGATGGTCTCGCGCCTTGAGGTCGGCATCGCGAGCGCCACGTCTGGGACCAGGGCGACTGCATCGGCGCAAGGAAATACGTGTGTCAGTTCGTGATCTTCGATCGCGAGGGCTCCGCCCACCTCTCTGATCATCTGGGCGGCGACGGTGCGCGCTCCGGCAACCGAAACCTGTTGACCGATAACCGCCCGCACGCTCGTTTCGAAAGGGTCGACGCTGCCCGGCGCGCGCCGCCCTGGCGTACGTTCGACTAGCGGACCGAGCCGCAGGTCAGCACCTAGAGCCTCATCGACAGCCACCGGGTCAGCGTCAAGGTCGAGGAGCCTTCGGATTCGTTGCACCGCGGCCGCCAAGTCGGCCCACGATTCGAGCCGCACACGAGCAGCGACGTGATCAGGATGGGCAATAAGCTCCACAACACCGTGCCCGCCCGGCAGCGCGAGCGTTCGGCGGTAAGTGCTGCCGTCCCACGACTCAATTCCAGGAATCGCCCGCGACCCAACGAACGACATCAGTTCGGCACCGGCGAATGGAGCGCGAGTTGGTAGTCGCAGATTGACCATCGTTGTCGCGGTTTCTATCGACCCCGCACGGTGCTGCCTCACCGATGTGCGCAACTCCGACGGCGACGAGGCAAAGACCTCCAGGATCGTGTCGTTGAACTGCCGAACACTGCCGAAGCCCGCTGCAAAAGCAACATCGGTGAAGCTCATCGCGGTGGTCTCGATGAGTAGGCGCGCAGTATGGGCGCGTTGCGCACGTGCGATCGCGAGCGGGCCAGCACCGAGTTCCTCGGCCATCAGACGATTCAGCTGGCGATCGCTGTAGCCGAGGCGCCGGGCAAGGCCGCCCACGCCGTCGCGGTCGACGGCACCATCGGCGATGAGCCTCATCGCTCGGGCCACCACATCTTGTCGTGTGTTCCACTCTGGCGACCCTGGTGTTGCGTCGGGCCGGCATCTCTTGCAAGCGCGAAACCCGCGTAGCTGTGCCGTTGCTGCGGCGCGAAAGAACTCCACATTCGTCCGCTTCGGGGTCACGGCTGGGCAGCTCGGTCGGCAGTAGATGCCCGTGGTACGAACAGCTGTCACGAAGCAACCGTCGAATCGCCGATCCCGGCTCTTGACTGCCGAGTAGCAATACTCGTGGTCGAGTTGAATCACGTCACCATCTTGGCCGATTCCGCTCCAATTCACTAGCGGGAATCAGACACCGCTATCGAGACCGTCGTTCAGGTAACCGTTGTCGGTTGGGTAACCATCGGGCCGGCGTCTGGAGCGTCCGTTGGGACCACCTTGCTGCGCAGCAGCCACAGCCCAATTACGCAGCTGGCGACGCCGCCAAAGAACCCGAGCTGCTTGCCGACGATCTGAGCGAGCGCGCCGATTACCAGCCCTCCGGCTGCCGAGCCAAGCTCAAAGAACATCGTGAACGAGCTGATCGCCCACGCTCGCTCGCGATCGCTCGCCCGATTCACAGTGAGTGCAAGCAGCGACGGATAGTTGAACGCCATTCCCAAACCAACAAACAGAGCCGCTGCCCAAAGTGCCCAGATCGCGGGAAATATGGCGAGTATCGCCAAGCCAATCATCACATTGGATAGTGCGATCGTCACTGTTACCCGCGGCCCCAAACGTTCGGGCCATCGCGCGCCGAAGATCCGTACAACAACCGAAACCAGCGCGTACAGGCCGAAAAGCGCACCCGAACTCGCCAACCCGACCGAGCGCGCGTAGTCGGGAAGGAAGGCCGCGAACGACGCAAACGCGGCCATTCCCGCAGCCAGAACGAGGCCGGGCATCACTGCTGCTGGATGCACGAACTTGCGGCGGCCCGTTGGTGATTCCTCGATGTCATCAGCGTCGTCTTCCCCGTCAGGCGACGCGACTCTCACCGGGGCCAGAATCGCTACTAATCCGGCGAGGAGTGCGATCAGTCCTGCAACGAGAAAGGCCAGCTCGTATCGCGTGTCGTCAAGGACCCACTCACCGAAGATCGGGCCCATTCCGATGCCTCCAAATACGGCCACTGAAAAATAGCTGGCACCCTCAGCACGACGGTCTCGCGGGGACAGGTCGGCAATTAGGGTCGCCGCTCCCACGAATACCGCCGCCTCGCCAATTCCAGTGAAGCCGCGTAGAAACATCAGCTGCCACAGCGTTTCGACCTGACCCGACAACACTCCGCTACAACCAGCGAGCACTGCTCCACCAATCAGCAGAATGCGGCGACCGTAACGATCAGCGATCCTCCCGATGATCGGCCGCACCGCAATTGCTGCCGTCGCAAAAACTGCCACCGTGAGCCCGATTCCGAACTCTCCGGCACCGAGCGGGCCCTCGATGAACAACGGAACAATCGGCAGCAACATTCCGATATAGAGGAAGAAGACAAAGGCCGTGAGTGTGACAATCACGAACGGTCGCGTGACGAGCGGCGCGCGTTTGTCT
>JAHRVJ010000068.1 GCA_019090765.1 Ilumatobacteraceae bacterium | reverse complement strand
TAATTACGGATGGCCGGCGCTGACCTGCTGGCACGCCGACCGGACTCATGGAGAAGCTCATGACAACCATCCGTCGTCTCAACAATATTTTCGCGGCTGATGGTCGCGCGGTGATTATCGCTCTAGATCACGGTCTGATCGATGGCCCGTGCGAAGGGTTCGAGGATCCGGGACGCACGATCTCCCAAGTTATTGATGGAGGCGCTGATGCCATCCTCACTTCTTACGGCATCGCGACGAGGTTCTCAACCGAACTCAGCAGGGTCGGGCTGATACTTCGCGGCGACGGGGCCGCAACCAACCTCGGTACCCCCAGTGACGGGTCGGCATCGTCGCTTTTCTTCACTGTGGAAGAAGCATTGCGCGTGGGCGCCGATGCGATGGTCGTTACCGCAATGCCTGGGTGCGAGAAGGAAGAGTCCACCTTGGCCAACCTGGCACGGATGACGCGGGAGGCCCACAAGTGGGGGCTCCCCGTGCTCGGCGAGATGGTGCCAGGCGGCTTCAACGGACCTCCCGAAACTCGCGGAACCGACGCGGTCGCTATTGCTGCTCGCCTTGGCGCCGAACTGGGAGCGGATTTCATCAAGGCGCCGTACACCGAAGACTTTCAGGAAGTAACAAGCAAGACTTTCGCTCCAGTTGTAATTCTCGGCGGCTCCAAGGGTGACGAACACGCCATGCTCAGCAACATCGCCGACGCCATCGCTGCTGGTGCCGCCGGCGTCGCTATCGGACGCAACGTCTTCCAGTGCGCTAACCCCACGGCGATGACCGCCGCGATCGTCGCGATCGTTCACGGCGGAGCCTCAGCAGATGAGGCCTTCACCATTGCTTCTGGAGGGTGAGAGCGGCACTCGGTCTCGACGTCGGCACCACTTCAGTAAAGGCTGTCGTCGTCGGCGAAAATGGCGAACTTGTCGGCGAAGGCCGCTCAGGCACATTGCCGATGAGGGCGCCCGCCAACGGTTGGGCCGTGCAACAGACCGCCGATCTCCGCGATGCCGTCATCGAATGCCTGCAGGACGCCACAAGCTCTTTACCGACCAGGGTTGAAGTCGCTTGCTTGACCGCCGCGGTCCAGAGTGGTTCTGTCGCAACCATTGATCGATCTGGCACGATTGCTGATGACCTGACAACGTGGATGGACACCAGGGCGGAGCCGATCGTCGAAGAGTGGATTGAAGATGGCACGGCCAACGCCATCCGCAGAGTCACCGGCTGGACAGTTCACCCGGGCCAGGGACTGCCGCAACTCGCCTGGATCAAGGCGAACGATCAATCCACCTGGGATTCCATCGGCCACATCGCCGCGGTGGATGACCTTGTCACCCACTGGCTTACCAACAGTTGGGTGACCAACCCGTCAAGCGCCGCGGGCATGGCATTGCTCGACATCAGTACCGGCGAATGGAGTGAAGAGCTGGCTGGCCTGCTCGATATTGCACCGGAGTGGATGTCGGAGGTTCGACCGTGTGGCGCACGGGTCGGCACGATCACCGCTGAGGTGGCGGCGGCGACTGGACTCAACGAGAACGTCGCCGTCGTCAACGGTGGACATGACCAGACTTGCACCGCGCTGGCTCTTGGCGTGACCGAACCTGCCCAAGCCGTACTCGCGGGTGGCACAGCATGGGTCCTGACCAGTGTGGTTCCCGTCGCAGAGACGCACGCGATTCCCAAGGCGATGAACGTCAGCTTCCACGTACTGCCCGACCTGCGCACCGCTTCGAAGTATCTCGGCGGCATGGGCGCAAGTATCGAATGGATCGCCACAACCGGCGACCGCTCGCCTGACCGGAGCGACAGATTTTTCAACCTCGATGCCCAGCTAGCAGACACCACGATCAAAGAGACGAGCCCCTACTTTCAACTAGCTGCCAGCGATACCCCGGACGCAGCTTCGCCAGGGGCTGGGAAATTTCTTAACGCAACGCCAGACACGACTGACGCGCAGCGGGCGCGGGCGATCATGGAGTACGCGGCGTTCACCGTAAAGACCTCGCTGCTAGGGCTACGTGAAGCACAACGCCCGCAGTCACTCACCGTCGTTGGTGGCGTTACGCGGTCACCCGGATGGACACAGCTAATCGCTGACGTCTGCGAACTGCCCATTAATGAAACAGCAGAGGCCTCTCTTCCGGCCATCGGCGCAGCCATGCTCGGCGGCGTGTCTCAGGGGGTGTTCAGCGACTTCGAAGCAGCTGCCCGTTCGCTCTCAGTAGACACAACCGCTCTGTCACCGGACCTAGGCAATGCAGGGCTTTACCAGCGCCGATACCAAACTCATCTCACTCAGGAGCTCAATCCATGACCCGTCCCACAGTGGCCATCACGATCGGCCGCGACCACTACAAGCGCATGTTTTCTGAGCAGGCGCTCACCAACCTCGCCGAGTTCGCTGATGTGATTCACGCTGGCGAAAAACCAGCTGGCGCCGACGAGCTAACCGAACTGCTCAGCGCGGCTGATGGCTGCATCACCTCGTGGGGGGTCCACCAGCTCTCTGCCGACGTGCTCGCCTCCGCACCCAACCTAAGGGCGATGGCCCATATGGGGAGCAGCGTGAAACGTTTCGTATCTGACGAGTTCTGGGCCAGACACATCCAGCTCACAAGCGCCGGGATAACACTCGCCCGCGATGTTGCCGAAACCACGTTAGGGCTGATGATAGTTGGCCGCAAGAGAGTCTTCCCGCTGAGCCAACACCTACGCCAAGGTGGCTGGCGCGACTCCCCTACATGGGACAAGTGGGATCCGCGCGAGCTGAGTCGATCGACCGTAGGCATCATCGGCGCGTCCAACGTGGGCAAACACGTGATTTCGCTCCTGGAGCCATTCGAAGTGGACATTCTGGTGACCGATCCATTCCTCAATGCCTCACGGGCAGCCGAGCTCGGCGTCACGAAGGTCGAGCTCAACGAGTTGCTGCAGCGATCCGACACAGTGTCTCTGCACTGCCCTTCCAACGCTTCCACTCACCACATTCTTGACGCTGAAGCGCTCGCACTAATGCCCGATCACGCCCTGATCATCAACACCGCTCGGGGAGAACTCATCGACGAGGCCGCGTTGATCACTGAACTTTCAAAAGGCCGCTTCTTCGCCTTCTTAGACGTCAGCGACCCAGAGCCGTCCGACCCGAAGAGTCCGCTACGAACGCTTGACAACGTTGTGCTCACACCGCACACCGCTGGCTGCATCGAGAACTGCAACCGCATGGGTGAACTAGCCGTGGAAGAACTACGGCGGTTCTTTGCAGGCGAGCCGGCGATCTATCAGATCACCCTCGAAATGTACGACAGGATCGCCTAACCCGGACGCCCGGCTACGACAGGATCAGACCGCCATCGACTTCGATCGATTGACCGGTGATGTATCGAGCATCTGCGGAGGCAAGAAAGGCGATCAGCCCGGCCACTTCCCACGGCTTCGCGAGGCGCTTCAACGCCGTGTCATTGGCCCGCATCGCCAACCACTCGTCGGCCGTCATGTCGAGGGTCGCCCCCACCTCACCAGCGACTTTGCGGACCATTGCAGTGAGTGTGTTGCCGGGACAAACAGCGTTGGCGGTGATTCCATGCGGCCCGAGCTCCATGGCCACCGAGCGCGTGATGCCAATCACCCCGCTCTTGGTCGCGGAATACTCAGCTGATTGGGGCCAACTCGTCTTTGCTGCCATTGAGGCAATATTGATGATCGACCCTGATCCTTGCTCAGTCATTGTTGGGGCGACCAACTTGTTTGAGAGCAGCACTCCGGTGAGGTTCACCGCTTCGATGTCGTGCCAGCGTTCCATCGGGATGTCAGCCAACGCAGAACCGACGAAGATTCCGGCACTTGCGACCAATACGTCGATGCGGCCATAACGTTCGAGCACTTCAGCGAACGCTCTTTCCTGTTGCTCCTCAGAGCGCACATCGCAGTCGACGGCGAGCGCCCGCCCACCCTCACTTCTGATCGTTGCTGCGGTCGCGTTGTTTTCAGAGGTGTTGTTGTCGAGCCCGACTACCGAAGCACCTTCTGACGCAAAACGCGCCATCGTTGCTTCTCCAATTCCGGTGGCCGAACCGGTGATGACCACTATCTGGCTAGAGAATCGCGCTTCTGTTTCTTCCATATCAACGATGCATTCTAGATTGGCCGCCCCCAGCAATCGTTGTTAGTAAACATTATCTTTTGTTGGCCTGGCTAAATCACCCGCCGCCCCACCCTCGCAATTCCTCGTTTGTGTTTGGTTTTTGGGCTGCAGGTGGCAGAAAACCACATACAAACGTCGAATTGGGGTGGGGTTGCGGGGCGTGGCCGGGAGTGTGGGGCGTGGCCGGGAG
>JAHRVJ010000067.1 GCA_019090765.1 Ilumatobacteraceae bacterium | reverse complement strand
TACCCTTCGTGGCGCGAAGTCGTCAAGATCAACGAAGGCCACCTGGCCAAGCTTGGCCACGACGTTCCGATCCTCGCCGTGTCGTCCTCCCTCCGAGTCGAAGCCACCCGCAGGAACGACAAAGAACTCAATCAAGACTCCGGTTTCCCTGAGTTACTCAAACGTCTCCGCGACGACATCGTGGGCGGAGCAAACACCGCTCAGCAGCAGCGCGTTGGTGGAGAAGTTCTTGAGATCTGCGACCAACTCGCATCACAGTTCGAGGTTGAACTCACCGTCCTCAAAGACCCCGACCACACCGGCAACCTGGTCAAGGGTCTCGAGGACGCGAAAGCTCGATCTATCCAACTCCGTGGTGATCTTGCCAAATGGAACGTCACCCTCGGCGACGGAATCGGCGACCTCGTTGCCGATATCGACCACGACTTCCGAGCCCGAATCCGCACTCTTAACCAGGAGGGCGACGTTGCCCTCGATAACAGCGACCCCATCAACACCTGGGACGAATTCGAACCCTGGCTGGTCAACCGCATGTCACACGAAGTCATCTCGAACTATTGCCTGCTAACGGATCGAGCGACGGAACTGAGCGGGAGGGTGGCCGAGCACTTCACCCTTGATGGTGGCGGCCTCTTCGAGGATCTCGACATCAATACTCCTAGCCAGATCCTCTCAACCGTCGACGTCGAAGACTCAGTCGATCTTGAGGAGATCTCCAAAGGCAAAGGTGGGATGACGATCCTGCGCGGTTCGTACAGCGGAATGCTGATGTTCACCGTGCTCGGCGGAATGGTGGCGGTCGCCGCGCCAGTGCTACCAATCGTCGCGCCAGGCGTTGGGTTAATAATGGGCCGCGGCGCTCTCAAGGACGAAAAGAAGCGCCAACTTGCCAAGCGCCGCAGTCAGGCAAAAAACGCCATGCGGCGCTACTGCGACGAGGTCAGCTTCCAAGTCAACAAAGACAGTCGCGACACCTTGCGCCGCGTGCAACGGCAGTTACGCGACCACTACAGCGCTCGTTCCGAAGAGCTAAACCGCTCAATTACCGAATCGTTGAAAGCAGCTGCCGAATCGGCCAAGACCGGTGAAGCCGAGAAGGCGACTCGGATGAAACACGTCGAGGCCGAACTGGCGAGAATCAAAGCACTAGGTGCAACAGCGGTGGCACTCTCGGCGGGAGCATCAGCATGATCCTCACCGACCAAGCGAGCGCAGTCATCGCCAAATCGCAGGAAATATTCGCCAGTTCACCAGCGATTCTCGAATCGATCAATCTCATCGAGCAGCGCCTCGAAGGCCCGCTACGAGTTGCGATCGCCGGCAAGGTAAAGGCTGGCAAGTCCACTCTGATGAACGCCTTGGTCGGCGAACGACTAGCGGCAACCGACGTCGGCGAGTGCACCAAGGTCGTTACCTGGTATCTCGACGGTCACACCTATCAAGTGATGCTGAACCCGAAAGACGGGTCGGCTCCCGTTCAAGCTCGTTTCCACCGCGACGAAGGCGCTCTCGATATCGACCTCGGTGGCCGACCTTCCACTGAGATCGACCGCATTGAAGTGACTTGGCCCTCAAAGACCCTGCGCCAGCTCACGCTGATCGACACACCGGGGATTGATTCGCTGACCGAATCGATTGGCACGCGGGCATTCGAGTTTCTCGACCCCGAAGATCGGGCCACCCCTGCGGACGCGGTCTTGTACCTCATGCGGCATATTCACGGCTCCGATCTCCGGCTACTCGAAGCGTTCCATGACGATTCGATGGCCGAGCCCAATCCGGTGAATACGGTCGCGGTGCTATCTCGCGCAGACGAGATCGGTGCGGGTCGCCTCGACTCGATGGCTTCGTCTCGCCGGATTGCCAAGCGACTCGGAGCAGACCGGCGACTCAAGCGCCTGGTACAGGTGATCGTCCCCGTGGCCGGGTTGCTCGCCGAGACCGCGGCATCGCTAACCGAATGGGAATACAAAGCACTACGCGAACTAGCCAGCGTCCCACCGAAGTCACTTGAGCCTCACCTGTTGTCAGCCGACAGATTTATCTCGGCAAGTCCCGAGATTCCACTCACCTCTCTAGAACGAGAGGAGCTGCTGGGACGCTTTGGCCTCTTCGGGATCCGCCTCTCATTGGCGATGCTCCGGCGAAACGTGGTCGAATCGAGTGCGGAGTTGGCGGCCGAACTCGGAGTGCGCTCAGGAGTGTCAGAGTTGCTCGACCTGCTGACGACGCTGTTCGTGGAACGAACTGACGTGCTGAAGGCGCGTTCGGCGCTACTCGCGATCGAGACGATCTGTACTGATAACTCCCAAATCGTCGGCAGCCAGGACTTGCTCCTCTCAATCGAAGAAACCCTTGCTGGGGCTCATCCCTTCGCTGAACTTCGCACCATTGCCGAGTTACGCAGCGACCAGATTGCCGGATCAGATGAGGACGTGGCTGATCTTGAGCGAACCCTTGGCTCATCGGGGACCATGTCGTCGACGCGGCTAGGGATAGATGACAGCGCATCGGCCAGCGACATTCGAGATGCGGCGATTACCCAGCTCGGCCGATGGCAACGGCTGATCGAGAATCCCTTCACCTCCCAAGATCTGGCAACTGCCGCGCGAGTAGCAGTTCGCTCGTTGGAGGGAATTCTCGCCGTCGGCCAGTGACGCTGGAGCGCCGGTACGGGTGCGATCGTTCAATCGTCGAAGTCGAATCCATCGTCGAAGGCATCGTCCGCGTCGTCAGTACCGCCTGGATCAGCGGTGGCCGTATCGGCTGGATCATCTGAGTTGAAGGCTTCATCCCAGTCCATCTCGTCCACCGATGCTGACGCCGTTATCAACGCACTATCGGTCGTTACATCTTCCACGTCGATGAGCGGGTCATCGGCCACATCCTCAACTGTTGGGGAATCGGTCTCCACTGGCTCACCGAAGTGAGGCTCGCCGTCGGCCAGAGTGCCGGGGCCATCGGGTGCGGCGCTCGCGAGTTCATCGAAATCATCGAAATCATCGAGATCAGATTCGCCATAGTCGGAGGACACTTCGGTGACCGCGTGCGTAAACAAGCTGAACGCGTCGCCTGACCCGGCCTCAAGGTCGAGCTCAGGCAAATCTTCTTCGGTCAGCGGAACTGGCCCGACACGCGTGACCACCGGCGCCAATGCATCAGCCTCAGCGAGGGTTGACGTGTCGGCGAAATGGGTTAAGGCAATACCGAACTCTTCAGCCGATACGCCCTCGTATCCGGCTTCTTCTAGGGCCGCGGCTGGGTCAGATGTCAGCCCATCGCCATTGATCAGGCCACTAATGGTGGCTCGAATACTCATGGAAAGAACCGTACCCCGACGCCCCCGGCCCAACATCGGGGATGTCCCCCTACCGGCTGGGTGGTCGTCGTCGGTACTATCCTGTGGCGCTCGCTAACAGGGTCGCGAGCATTGAACAGGAGACATTGAACCAGTGAGTTATCAGGTAGGCATCGATCTCGGCACCACATATACGGCAGCCGCTACTCACAAGGACGGCCGCACCGAGATTTTCGCGCTCGGAAACCATTCTGCGTCGGTTCCGTCGGTTGTCCTCCTACGAGAAGACGAGACGGTACTGACGGG
>JAHRVJ010000066.1 GCA_019090765.1 Ilumatobacteraceae bacterium | reverse complement strand
TAGCGTCGTATTTGGCGTCGACACCGAAACGCTTCGCCAATCTGCGCCCCCAAGCTCGTTCCTCGCCACCCGCATCGATTGATGGGGATGGCATGACATCGCGAAGGTCCTTGAACGCTTCGAGACCGTCAGCGTTAACGAACCGCGATCCGACCACAACATCTTCGTCGGGAAATGCCATCAGAGCTCGGTGATACGCCTCGCCAATCAAGCCGCGCAACACCTGGTCACGCTTGGACGAACGCTTCACCGACATCAGACCGAGCAGCACACAAGGTGTGCCACCGATTCGTTCCAGTGTAGAAAACGTGTAGCCGTGAAGCTTGTCGCCGAAGCGGGCGGTGGTGATCAACACCCAATCTTCTTGGGCCTTAGAAAGGTGCCCGGCGCTGAATGCTCCCTCTATCGACGCAAGTTCGTCGAGGTCGGACTCATTCAGAGCTGCAGCATCATTTGTTGCAACGTCTAGTGCCATCCTCCCCATTCTGCCACCAAAATCCTGAATAATCTCCATACGGAGGGGTCAAATAGCCTCAGAGCAGTACTGCGTCGTGCCCAAAAGCCATCCGCAGCTCGCCAACTGACCTGTCGAGATCGACCCGAAATTCGTCAGCAAGTTTGAGTACTTGGCCCTGTCCGATGTCGACCATCACCAGCGATTCACCCGGATGCTCACGCAGGATTCGCTTGAGACGCTGGATCTTCAGTTCGTCGAGCGCGGCCGACGGCAACCGTAGCCGCAGGGGCGCAGCGGGTCCGTCGCCAAGACCGGTGAGGACGTTCACGGTTTGCCCGATGATTCCGAATCGCGATTCGTCGCGACGGTCAAGGCGACCTTTGACCGAGACGATCAGGTCATCTTCAAGCTTGTGTCCCTGCTCGGCAATCGTCCGCGGAAATATCGTTACCTCGATCGCAGCGTCGAGATCTTCCAAGACGAACACCGCCATCTGGTCGCCCTTCTTGGTGAACTTCCTTGCCAGGTTGGTGATTACTCCACCAACCAACACCTGAGCGCCATCTTCCATGGTTTGTAGGTCGTTCAACGAGTGTTCCACTCTCCGGCGAAGTGCCGTCTCGACGCCTGCGAGCGGATGATCGGAGACGTAAAGACCGAGCATCTCTTTCTCGAAGCGGAGTTGATCCGTTTTCGGGAACACCATGTCAGGGATCTCGACCCGCTCGTCAAAGCCCCCAGAGTCGTCGCCCATGTCACCGAACAGGCTCATAACGCCCTTCTCGCGTTCGCGCCGACGCTTCACCGTGACCTCGATGATGTGCTCGAACACCGTTAGCAGGCCGCGTCGCTGATGCCCGATCGAGTCGAAGGCGCCACCTTTGATCATTGACTCGACGGCACGCTTGTTGAGCACGGGTTCTGGTACTCGCTCAACGAAATCGTGAAAGTTGGCGAACGAACCGTTCTCGTCGCGCTCGGCAACTAGCAGTTCGACTAAGCCCTCACCCACATTGCGCACAGCCGATAGACCGAAGGTGATCGCTCCCGGGCTACCAACGGCCAAGGAAACGTCTTCAGGAAGCTCGTCGGCCGATAGCGCTCCGAAGTTCATCATCGACCGATTGACATCGGGCGTCAACACCTTGATCCCCATCGAACGGCAGTCCGACAGGTAGGTCGCAGCCTTGTCGAGGTTGCTCTTAACACTGGTGAGCAGGCACGCCAAGTACTCGACCGGGTAGTGGGCCTTCAAGTAAGCGGTCTGATAGGTCACCAGGCCGTAACCGAACGTGTGGCTCTTGTTGAACGCGTAGTCGGCAAACTTCTCGATGATGTCGAAGAGTTCCTTGCCCAACGCTGGTTCGTAGCCGGTGTTGACGACCCCGGCTTCAAAGCCATCGCGCGCTTCGGCCATCACTTCGCGTACCTTCTTACCCATCGCCTTACGCAAGTTGTCGGCCTCGGCAAGTGAATACCCGGCGAACTTCTGCGCGACGCGCATCACGCTCTCCTGGTAAATCATCAAGCCGTAGGTGTCGCCGAGCACCTCTCGTGCATCGTCGTGGAAGTACACGACCTCCTGGCGCCCGTTCTTACGGTCTGCGAAGTCGTAGTGCATGTTGACGCTCATCGGCCCTGGCCGATACAAGGCGAGCACAGCCGAAACGTCTTCGAACGACGTCGGCTCCATCGCCTTAAGCAGCTGACGCATCGGCGGCGATTCGAGCTGGAACACACCAATCGTGTCACCGCGTGCAAGTAGCGCAAACGTCTTCTCGTCCTCGAGGGAGACGTCCTCGATAACGAAATCGGGATCGCGTCTTGCGCGAACCATCGCTTCGGCGTCGGTGATTACGTCGAGGTTGCGCAACCCGAGGAAATCCATTTTCAACAAGCCGAGTTCTTCGACCCCATGCATCTCGTACTGAGTAACTACTGGGGCATCGGCCGGGTCAACCCCGGACTCGGGTTTGCGTTGAATCGGGATGTAGTCGGTGACCGGGTCTTTGGTGATCACTACCGCGGCGGCATGAATACCATCGGAGCGTTTCATTCCCTCAAGCCCCCGCGCCACATCGATGACGCGTTTCAGATCGTCATCTGAGTCGTACATCGCCCGCAGGTCGGCTGCCGCCTTGTAGCCATCGGCGTACTTCGGTAGCTGCTCAAAGCAGTACTTCAGCGGAGTGTCTCGCCCCATCACCATCGGCGGCATGGCTTTGGCAAGTTTGTCGCCAACGCCGTACGGGTAGCCCAGTACGCGAGCGGCATCGCGCACCGCATTGCGCGCCTTGATGGTGCCAAAGGTGATGATCTGAGCCACATGGTCTCGCCCGTATCGCTCGGCGGCATAACGAATCATCTCGTCGCGGTACCTGGAGTCGAAGTCCATGTCGATGTCGGGCATCGATACACGACTCGGATTGAGGAACCGCTCGAAGAGCAGGTCGTACTTGATTGGGTCGAGGTCGGTAATCCAGAGCGAGTAGGCCACGGCGCAGCCCGCAGCTGAGCCACGACCTGGGCCGACCCTGATACCCCGATCGCGGGCGTGCTTGATGAGGTCCCAGGTGATCAGGAAATATGAGGCGAACCCCATATCGCAAATGACTTTGAGTTCGTACGCAATCCGCTCAACGGCATCATCGGGAAGCTGCTCGCCCCAGCGCTTCTTCGCTCCCTCCCAGGTGAGGTGTTCCAAGAATTCAGTGTCGCTGGTAAAACCGGCGGGAAGTGGAAAGTCAGGGAGCAGCGGCTTTCCGAACTCAATCTCCAAGTCGGCCCGCTCCGCGATCCACAGCGTGTTGTCGCACGCCGACGGCACCTCGCGGAAGAGATAACGCATTTCCGCCGCCGTCTTTAGATAGTGCTCGGTCCCTTCGAATTTGAACCGGTTCGGATCTGACAGCAGTGCTCCGGTTTGCACACACAGCAAGGCATCGTGGGACTCGTGATCTTCCTGATGGGTGTAGTGGCTGTCGTTGGTAGCCAACAGCGGTGCACCTATCTTGCGAGCAATCTCAATCAGTTTGGGGTTCGTCTCGCGCTGCTCGGGCAGGCCGTGATCTTGTAGTTCGACGAACAAGTTGTCGCGCCCAAAGATGTCTTGTAGCCGCGCTGCTTTCTCGACGGCCCCGGCCTCATCGCCGTTCAACAGTGACTGCAGCACATGCCCGCCGAGACAGCCGGTGGTTGCGATCAACCCATCGGAGTACTTCTCCAGGAGCTCCCAGTCGACTCGGGGCTTGTAGTAGTAGCCCTCCATGAATGCCAAGCTCGACAGCTGGATCAAGTTCTTGTACCCGGTTTGGTTTTCCGATAGCAGCGTCAGGTGGTAGTAGAGCTTCTTGCCCGTATCGGTGTTGCCACCGGAATCATCGACTCGCCCACGACGCGTCGGACGCTCCGTGCGATGGTCGTAAGCCATGTACGCCTCGGTGCCGATGATCGGCTTGATGCCCTGCTTGTTGCATTCCTTGTAGAAGTCCAAGGCGCCGTACATGTTGCCGTGATCAGTAATGCCGATCGCGGGCATGCCATCCTCAACTGCCTTCGCGACTAGCTCGTCAAGGCGCGCTGCCCCATCGAGCATCGAAAACTCAGTGTGGACGTGGAGGTGAGTGAAGGAATCGGACACGGATCAGCTGAAACTTGGCTCTACTTGGATGGGGCGTTAGAGGTATGCACCTGAGTGCTTGGCGCCCGATGGGGTGTCCGGACGGTGTTGGGGGCCGTCGGAGACCTGACGCATCTCCTGTAGCTGCTGGTTAGCCGCCGCCTGCTGCGCCATCAGCGAGGCTTGTATCCCGTGGAATAACCCCTCCAGCCAACCCACGAGTTGAGCTTCGGCGATCCGCAGCTCGGACTCACTAGGCACTTCGTCGGCTCCAAACGGCAACGCCAACGACTGCAGTTCGTCGCGTAAATCTGGTGACAACGCCTCGGAGAGCTCAGCAATTGACTGCTCGTAGATTGCGGCCAGCCGCTCCCGTGAAGCCTCGTCGAGCGACGACGCGCGAACTTCTTCCAGCAACTGCTTGACCATCGACCCGATCCGCATCACTTTGGCCGGAGCGGTGATCGACTCCCGAACTTCAGCGGGCGGCTCGGGAGGTGGCGCATGCCCGAGCTGCACTCCGTCAGGCTGAACGTGTTCTGTTGACACCGCCGGTCCCGGCGAATCGTTGGATGCGGTTTCGGACATGTCGACCTTTCTAGCGGGTCCGGTTAAGCAATAGCTCCGAGCAGGGGAACATTCACCTCGGCCGAGGTCAAGGATCCATGCCGGCAAATCAATTTGGCCGGGCCGCTATCGGCCTCCTCATAAAAACTCACTGGTTCGAACGCGACCAGGGCAACATCTCCGAGACGCGACCTGACCAACGGAGTAGTCGTCGGACCAAACCAGTGCTCGTCGAGCATTTGTTCCTTGGTGACAACCCACGCGACCTCACCGAACTCGGCGCGAGCCGCGGATGCCAGATTGTCGACCGCGCCTGAGGCGCAGTGCAACCAGCGGAAGCGCCCTTCCCCCGACTGCAGATTTACCGGGCCAAGCAAGTCTGCAGACGGCTTCAAGACGCGGTCACCGACGTGCACCTGGCCGTGGTCAGCGGTGACCAGCAGCACGGTGCCAGGCGGCATCGATTCAAGCAAGGCAGCCACCAGTGCATCAGCGGCCCGAAGCTCGGCCTCATAGAACGGGCCGAAACCACGTTCGTGGGCGATCTTGTCAATGTTGCCGTAGTAGCAGTAGACGAACCGCTCCCCTGCCTCCAGTTGCGCAGCAGCTTCGACCGCGATCGACGATGGCGCCCTCCAACCCACCGGAACGCACCCCCTGAGATGGGCCTCGCTGAACGCAGACTGTTGTAACTCGGTCATGCTGACGACCGGTACCGACTGGCCCAGGAACGGCTCGTAGGGTTGGACTTCCGACGGCGGGTGAGAGCGCCGAACAGGCTGGTCGCCAACACACCAGCGCAGCACATTGATGACCTCACCCTGAAGGGCCATGCGATATCCGAGCAACCCATGTTCGGCGGGACTCAGCCCCGTTGTAATCGACGTCAATGCTGTGGCCGTGGTCGTTGGGGCCACCGTATGAATTGAGCCACCCGCCATTTTCGCGAGTGTTGGCATGCAGTCGAGATGATCTTGCAGCTGATCCCAGCCAAGACCATCGAGGACGAGGAGAACAGCTTGACTTGCCTCAACTACGGGTGTTGGCATCCAGTTGGGCAGACCCTGCGCCCATGATGCGGGGCCCAGGAGCGCGGGGACGATGCCACGCACGTTGGCACCCGCATAGTCGGGGATGATCGGGCCTCCCCCTCGATTGCTCACCACTGCCGTCCAGCATGCCACTACGGCTCTCAAAAGGAGCAAATTCTTCCAGGTCCAGTTCAACCCAAAACCTTGCGCGGCGATCCAATTCGGTACGGTAGCGATCGTGCGTATTTCTACCCGCGGGGACTATGCCTGTCGTGCGCTGTTGTCGCTTGCATTGCACGCCGACGAAGGCGGCCCAACATCGGTGCGTGATATCGCCGAACGAACTGGCCTTCCTCAGCCCTACCTTGAACAAATCTTGTTGGCGCTCAAGGGAGCCGGATTGGTGAGATCGAAGCGCGGTGTTGGCGGCGGCTACACCCTCGCTCGCCCCGCAGATGAGATCCTGCTATCTCAAATAGTGTCCGCCGTCGACGGCCCAATAACTCTCGGCGACTTCGGCAAGCCACACGAAGACGGGGCATGCGACCACGAGGGGCAATGCGTGCTCCTCGATATCTGGAATCAGGCCGGAGCGCACATGCGGACCTACCTAGAGGGTTACACCCTCGACGAAATTGCCGACATGGCGCGGGGCGACCGACCTTGGGCATAGGCCCGTGTCATACCTCGGCCGCGTCCAGCCAGTCCTGAAGGTCAGCTGGCAAACTGCTGTCGAACGTGACTCGTTCACCAGTGAGCGGATGATCGAATGCCAACTCAGCGGCGTGCAGAAACGGTCGTTTGAGACCCAAGGTGGGGCGGCGCTGGCCATAGACGGGGTCGCCAACAAGTGGGTGGTTGATCGACGAGAGGTGCACTCTGATTTGATGCGTCCGACCGGTCTCGAGACGACATTCGAGACGCGACACCAGAGCCGGACTCGAATAGGTCCCAATCACCCGGTAGTCGGTCCGCGCATACTTTCCATTAGCGACCACCGCCATTTTTAGCGGGTCGCCCCGATTACGTCCGACGGGTGCATCGATAATGCCGTGGGGGGCCTCAGGAACGCCCCATACAAGCGCTTCGTAACGGCGTGTGGCGCTGTGGTCCGCAAATTGGTCAATCAGCGCCAGAGCAGCCTCATCGGTGCGTGCCACGACGAGCAGGCCCGAACTCCCGGCGTCGAGGCGGTGAACGATACCTGGGCGCACCGGGTCGCTGCCGACACCTTGGATCTCGGGGTATCGGGCCAGGAGGCCGCTCACCAGTGTGCCGTCAAGGTTTCCGGCTCCTGGGTGGACAACCAGCCCGGCTGGCTTGTCGACCACGATGATGGCCTCGTCCTCATACACCACTCCGAAGGTGACAGCGGGTTCTGGAGCAGGCAGATCAGGTGTCGGAAACATGGCCGGATTGACCTGGACAGTTTGCCCCTCGACGAGGCGCACTTTCCCGGATGGCGCCACTTCGTCATCGACTTCAACTCCGCCTGCTGAGATCGTTGCTGCTGCGGCTGATCGGCTGAGGTCGCCAATGAGCGCGACGATGCGATCGAGGCGCTGCCCGTCGAGGGCAGCCGGTACCACTTCAACAATCACGTCAGACCAGACTGAACATTGGATTGATCAGGTGACACAGCCTCGTCACGGCTCGCCCGACCAGCAAGGATGCTGCTCAAGATCAGCAGCCCCGCTCCGACGTTGACCGCGATGTCGGCAACATTGAAAATCGGGAACCATTGAAAATCAATGAAGTCAACGACTCCGCCGCGCAACCAGGCATCCCCACGAAACAGACGGTCGAAGAGATTCCCCGCGGCTCCACCGATCAACAAACCCATGCCGATCGCGCTCATTCGGCTCGACTGCGTGCGGAGCGATATGAGCAACCAGACAATCACCAGCGAAGCAACAACGGCGATGATGGGGCCGAGTCCCTTGCCTTGGCTAAAGGCCATCCCGTTGTTGAAAGTCAGATTGAACTGCAAGGTCCAGATCACTTCAACTGTGTGCCCATCGCTAAGCGAGGATACGGCCCACGCTTTGGTCAGCTGATCAGCTACAACGACTGCAACCGCGATTGCTATTGGCACCCGCCAAGGGCTGACTGATGCCATCTCGCTCCGCGATTCGCCAGTAGCGGCGCTCAGCGCGGGCCGGCGCCGCTGACCTTCTCGGCCGCTAGGACAGTGGTCTCGGGGATCGCTTCGAGTCGCTCGCGCTGGATTGGCAGACCCGAAACCTCGGAGAATCCGTAGGTTCCGACCTTGATTCGCAGCAGTGCCGCATCGATCTCTTCGATTGTTTGACGCGACTGGCTCGACAGCACACGATCGAGGTCACGCTGGACAACCATTGTGTCTCCCTCGCCGCCCTCATCGTCGAACTGCACGTCACCCATTTCGCCGTTTTCGATGAGACTTGTAGCTTCGTCTTCAAGCCGCGTTGCGCGGGCCAGTTCAGCGTCGCGACGGGAATTCAACTCTGCTTTTTGCGCCTTAAGGAATTTGACATCAAAATCCTTGGTGTAGCTGATGCCATCTTTTGTCTTACCGCGCGGTTTGGGAACCTCGACTCGGTCGTAGGTGGCGTTTGAAAGCAGCGACGGGGTGGCGTTCGTTGATCCTGGCCGAGTGGCTCGGCTCGATGTTGTTGCTTTGGGCTTCTTAGGCATCGACTTCTTCACAGGGGGTTTCTTAGCAGCGGTCTTGTTCGCTGGGGAGTTCTTGGCAGTGGTCTTCTTCACGGGCACCTTCTTCGACACTGGCGCCTTCTTGGCTGTGGCCTTTTTGGCAGCGGCTTTCTTGACAGGAGGTTTCTTGGCAGTGGTCTTCTTCACGGGCACCTTCTTCGACACTGGGGCCTTCTTGGTTGTGGTCCTTTTGGCAGCGGTCCTTTTTGCTGGCGCCTTCTTCGGTGCGTTCTCTTTGGCCGGAGTCTTCTTGGCCGTTGGCTTCTTCGGAGCGGACTTCGACGACGTCGACTTACGCGCCGAGGCCTTCTTGGTCGAAGTGGTCTTCTTGGCTGCAGCCATCTGTATTCCTCCGGGCGGTGTGAGCGCCGGACTCTACCGGAACGCGAGCCCTAGAGGAACGCTTTCCATGACGATACGTCGCTATTGCGTGCAATACCTGGCCTACGATTAGCTCACTTGCCCGGCACGCTGCACGGTGATCACCGGATCATCGGCCTCGGAGTCGGAACTGAGCGAGGTCGCAAGCGATGTGGCCAGCGTCTCATCAGCGATCAGGTCGCGGTGTGTATCAGC
Organism: Ilumatobacteraceae bacterium; assembly: GCA_019090765.1. Taxonomy (GTDB): domain Bacteria; phylum Actinomycetota; class Acidimicrobiia; order Acidimicrobiales; family Ilumatobacteraceae; genus Sva-07. The sequence continues at coordinate 881 of JAHRVJ010000066.1, read as the reverse complement.
CGCACTAATCCAGGGCTCAGACGCCTCAATTGACAATTCAATCCGGTCAGAAACGTCGAGATCAGCATCTCGGCGCGCCTGCTGCACGAGCCGCACCAAGTCGCGCGCCCGCCCTTCCTCTTCGAGTTCATCGGTAACTTCGATATCCAGCGCGATAACACCAGCGCTCTTGGCGAGTCCGGCGCTGGCCTGATCGGCTTCGGCGACCAACTCCAAGGCGTATTCGCCATCGAGTAGCTCATGCCCACCGACCACAACGAGACCGTCGGCAACAGTCCAATCGCCGCTCTTGTGAGCCTTGATCACCTGCTGCACTTCCTTACCGAGGCGGGGTCCGAGCTTTGCCGGGACCAATTGCAGTCGTTCGGTAGCCACCGACGCGACATCGGTCGTGATATCGACCTGGCGGACGTTCACTTCGTCAGCAATCACGTCGAGGAAATTTTCGAGTCGTCCCGCATCAGGGGCTGCAACAGTCAACAAGCTCAGCGGCAACCGCACTCGTCGCTGGTGGGCCTTACGCACTGACAACGTTGCCGAGCAGACATCGCGGACAAGATCCATTGTCGAGACCAGGTCGTCATTGGACGGCAATTCATCGATCGTCGGCCAATCATCGAGATGGACGCTCGCCCCAGCCGGCCTAGATTCCGGCGCGAGCCCATCGTGGATCGCTTCGGAGATCAGGGGCAACAGCGGGGCTGTCAGCCGAGTCAGCACCGACAGCACTGTGTGTAGCGTGTCGATCGCAGCCTCATCGCCTGCCCAGAAGCGACTCCGGCTACGACGCACGTACCAGTTGGTGAGTACGTCGAGATACTCCCGAACGTGGCGGCACGATCCATACAGATCAAAGCTGTCCATCGTCTCGGTGAGATCGC
>JAHRVJ010000004.1 GCA_019090765.1 Ilumatobacteraceae bacterium | reverse complement strand
TGAACGAAGACGAACTAGATGATGACGAAGACGATGCTCCCGACGACGATGCTGACGCGGACGACGATGACGAAGATGCGTCTTCCACAACTCCGCGTACGAAGCGTAAATCCCGCGACGACGATGACGAAGACGACGCACTAGGCGAAGACGATGTCGAAGAGGATCTCGACAAGATCCTGAAGGACCGCCTGGTGGCGGCCGACGATGAAGAAGAAGAGAACGAACCTCCAGCGCGTGGCGAAAGTGGCGAACGACTGCAGCCGAAACAGCAGGACGAGCAACTATGTACATCGTGTTTCCTGCTGGTCCGTTCGAATGCGCCTAATTGCCCCATCGGCGACGACGACTGTCCGATATTTTCGTGACCTGAGCCGCGAGATCGGTCAACGCCATGGGTACCGCCGATTCCCCGCCGCAGCCTTCCCCTGAGGCGCCCGATGGTGAACCTCTGGAGGAGCAGCGTCCCCCCACGTTCGAGCATCTGCTGTTGACCGCACTGAACACCCCGCTGGACCTCACTGCGCGGGCGCTTGAGTCAGTTCCGGCAACTGTCGACAAAGCACGTCAGCAAGTGGTTGTGGCCAGGTTCATCGGGAAGATGGCTGTTAGCCGAGGGTCGCTGGAGGTTCGGCGCAGATGGCGCGACCTGGTCGACGCTCCGGTCGGAACGCCAGATGAGCCGATAACCGTGGTTGCTCGAACGATCCCTACTCGGGCTCTGCCAGCCGACACGATGCCGAACACCGGGCCTGACCGGAGAGCGGCAGACGCTTTAGCACTGCCTGACTACGACCACTTGCCAGCCGCCCACGTAGTAGCCAAACTTCCGAACCTTTCGCAAGACGAACGGGACGCGATCGAGGCGCACGAGTTGGCGGGCCGCCACCGCCGAACAGTGCTTGGCAAGCTTGACCAGCTTCGCGACAGTAGTCCCGACGCGTGATCGACCCAATGGTCCGAAGGGCCGATCCGGCCAATGGGGACGACATATCGCAATTGGAGGGCCTTGAGCGAGAGGCTCGGGCCGCTCTCGTTGGGGCCCGGGGCGGCGACAGATGGCTAGCTGAACATCAGATCATTGGTCAATCCTGGGCCGAGAGGTGCAAGAAAGCGGCGGTGTGGGTGGCCCACATCGGCGAGGTGGTCGTGGGGTACCTGGTAGCGGAACTCGGCGCTGACGATGTGCTCTACATCGATCAGGTGTGGGTCACCCCAGGCGCGAGAGAACTCGGCTTCGGTGACGCGTTGTTGCAGACCGCAATCGAAGCAGGCCGCTCGGAGGGGGCCACCGCGGTCGAGGGCCAGGCTCTCCCTGGTGACCGTCATACGAAGAACCTGTACGAGCGGGCGGGCATCGTGGCCCGTCTGATTACGACGTACCGTCGTTTCTAGACGGTTGAACTATCTTCCCTGCCAATTCGGTGCACGCTTCTCGATGAAGGCTTGCAGGCCTTCTCTGGTGTCGGCAGAGTTAGTCACCGTGGATAGATCCTTATCTGTCATTGCTCTGAGCGTGTCCTCATCGGTGTAAGCCGCGGCGCGCGCGATGCGACGGCTTGCCCACACAGCGAGCGGCGCGGCAGCGGTGATCTGTTCGGCCAGGCGAAGAGCTTCGTTGGTGGCCTCACCCGGTTGCACAAGACGCGAGATCAGACCGAGGTCGTAGGCGCGCTGGGCTGGAATCGGCTCGCCCGTGAGGATCGCATCCATTGCCACTGCTGGTCCGATCGTGCGAGGTAGGCGAAACAGGCCGCCTCCCATCGCCAGCAGGTTCCGCTTCACCTCGGCGAGGCCGAAGGCGGAACGCGTCGTAGCGACTACCAGGTCGGCTGCTAGCACCACCTCAAAGCCTCCCGCTGTGGCGAGGCCGTCAACCGCCACAATGATCGGCTTGCGTCGCTCACGGTAAACAAATCCGGCAAAGCCACCGCGCTCGGTAGTGATCGCCGCCGCGCTTCCGGAGCTAACCGCTTTCAGATCGGCACCAGCAGAGAATACTGGCCGTTCTTGGTCTCCCGTATTGGCTCGAATGATGCCGACCCAAATATCGTCGTCGCCCTCCAACTTGTCGATGGAGGCCTCGATGCCCGTGGCGACATCGGCGTTGATGGCGTTGCGGACCTCTGGGCGATTCAGCGTGATCAGCGCGACGCGGCCACGAGTCTCGTAGATGACTGGTTCGGACATCCCCCAAGCGTATGGGGGACCTCAGGTTGGGAGCGAACCCTCAGGTGCTGTCGGCGGTGCGTGGTGATCGGCGCGAGTCGCCGCCCGGCTTACCACCGCGTCCCTTGCCGTCTTTGCGATACTGGGGACGCAAGGGTTTGGGCCTGGGCGTGCCGGCTGGAACCTCGATGCCGAGCAACGCCGCTACCTGGGGGAGGGGCGGGCCGAGCCGAACGACGGTCTTCTTAAGATCGTCGTTGATCGAGGTTGGGGGAGTGGCGGGCGCGAGCAGCGTCCGGATTGGTGAGAACGCAGCTGCTTCGAGCACCGCGATCCAACGATCGGGTGAGTCGTCGGGCTGTAGGGCCTGAGTTGCTGCTTCGCCGAGGCGGCGGGCGAGGTCAGGTGGGAACATGACGCCAGCTTTCGGCGGTTGCGACGACAGCCGAAGGGCGCGTATGACCCGACCGACTTCGAGGGACGCCTCGACGTCACCTATCCACAACTTGAGTTCCTCAGCTTGCTTCTGGACGAGCGCTTCTTTCAATTTCGCCGCGACCTCGCGGGTGGACTCGTCTCGAGCAACAATCGAGTCGTCGCTCGCCGCGACAACACTGCGAATATCGCGCAGATCGAGCGTTTCCATTTGGTCGAGCGCGGCGTCGGCTCGGTCGAGCCACTCTGCAACGCGCAGTTTGGGTAGTAGGTCTTCGGCCATCTTAAGTACCGCTGCCTCGGGCATCTCTGGCTTGCCATCGGCAACGAGTTTCGCGTTGTCTTCCTTGAGGCGGCCACGCACAGCTGACATTCCCTGCAGGGCCAGCTCGGCGATCGGCCGCTGCTCCTCGGGAAGATCCGCCAACACTGCGGTTCGGTGGGCCTTGCCCGGCCTAAGGCGCTTTGGCTTCGGTCGCTGCGGGATCTCGGGTGGCGCTTCAAAGTGCGGGCGGTCGCGACGCTTGGAATCGCCATCACGTGAGTCGCGTTTGCCGTCGCGTGAGCTGCGCTTGCCCCGCCCGTCACGCTTCCCGCGGCCTTCACCGCGATCGCGCTTGGCGCGGGTTTCGATCACCTCTTGGAACGGCTCAGAGCTCGGTATTAGCTCGAGAGTGTCGCTGACGTCGGCACGGGAGCGGCCCTTAACGACGGACTGCACCTCAATGCCATCAAGCATCTGCTCGACTTCGACCTTGATGACATCGCCGACTACGGAGCCTTCAGGGAGAAGTGCCCCTTGCATCTCGCCCTTGGGCTTGCGTGCACCTGCGGCGCGCCAGGTCCAGGAGCCATCCGCGAGCGCGCTTGTTAACTCAATTTCAATCCTGCGGGACATGCCCGCAACAGTACCGTGCCGAGCGCTAGAAATGGAGAGTCAAATGATCGAGCGGCCACCAGCTACTGTGCTGGCGATGCCAATCTATGCTCTCGGTTCCGACGAACCAGCCATTGACAGCGCCGCCTATGTCCATCCCGATGCTGTGGTCATCGGGTCGGTGACCATTGGTGCCGAATCCTCTATCTGGCCGGGGGCCGTGCTGCGCGGCGATGCCGGCGCGATAACGATTGGCCGCCGCACGAGCGTGCAGGACAACGCGGTCCTCCACACCACACCGGAATGGCCAACGACTGTTGGCAACGGATGCGTGCTCGGCCACCTGGTTCACCTTGAGGGCTGCACCATTGAAGACGACGCAATGGTCGGCAATGCCGCGATGGTGCTGCATCGGTCGGTGGTGCGGACCGGAGCCGTGGTAGCCGCGAACTCGGTGGTATTGAACAATGTCGAGGTGCCCAGCGGTGCGCTAGCTGCGGGGTCGCCCGCGCAGATCAAGCTTGGTCGTGCCCGCACGGAGTTCATTCAGCACGCAGTTGGGGTGTACGCCGAGCGCGGGGCCTACTACCGTGCTGAGCTTCGTCGTATTGATTAATCGTCCGTGCCCGCCCTCCGTTCGGTGGGCAGGTCTTGCGTCATGACCTTGGCCCCGCCCCGATAGCCGGTGTCCAGGCTGCGTGGCTAATCTCGGGCACCGGGTGACGCAGCACCTTGCCTCCAGAGTGGCTAGTGAAAGGCCGGTCGCGGAATCACACCTGAAGAGTGGCCCTGTGCTAATACTGCGGCTCGTGAATTCGACAAATACTTCCGAGGCCATCACCGCTAGTCGAGTCGCGTGTGCAACATCGTTGCGGCAACTCTCCCACGCGATTGTAGGTCATGGCGTGGGCGATGACATGTTGGACCAAATCACCGAGTTCGTTGGTGATTTGCTCCCTGAGATCGAGTCGATGCCGACAAGGTCTCGCCCGGTTGACGATATGAAGCGACGCCTCTTTGGTAAGACCCCTGGTGATGGTGAGGGTATGGAGCACTATCCCGACTGTGTCGTCTCCGGTCCCGCCAATCCGATGGGTTTAGCAGTTACATGTCATCGAGAGGGCGATGATGCCGTTGCCCAGGTGTCGTTCGGTCCAGCGTTCGAGGGTGCGCCAGGCCGAGCCCACGGCGGAATGGTCGCCGCAGTATTTGATGACGTCATGAGTTTTGTACTCTCGATGTTGCGGACGCCTGCCTACACCGGCCGCTTGACTGTGAGCTATCTGGCGCCGACTCCCCTTGGTATCGAGCTGGAGTTTCGCGCACGGCTGCGCGAGCAAGAGGGGCGCAAGTTGTGGATAGAAGGCATGGCAACCTCAGACGGCGAGACCTTCGCCGAGAGTGAGGGGCTGTTCATTTCTGTGCCATTGGATCGCTTCGGAAATCCCAAGACCGACAGCTGAGCCTGAGAGCAGCAGAACTTCACTGCTCTAGCGGCCCTCCAGAAGATCGTTGTGGGCCACAACTTGACGCCGTCTGAAAGCTGGGTTAATAATGGTTAAGTAAGCCACCGAAACCGTCGTGAGGGAATGTGAACCTAGTTGAGCTGCTTTGGCAGAGAAGAAATGACTCTGAGTCAAGTCCTGCGCTCGTTTTCGGAGCTGCTTCAGAGACATTCCGAGACGTAGCGAACTCGGCATCGAAGCTCGGCACGTATCTGCGGCAGCGAGAAATGAAGCGCGTGGCGATCGCCCTGCCCAACTCGGTCGAGTCGGTACACGCCATCTACGGAGTGCTCTGGGCGGGGTGCACGGCGACTCTCGTGAATCACACCGGGTCTCGTTCTGAACTGCTGGCGGCCCTCAGCGATGCCGACGTTGAACTTCTGATCACAAGTGACTCGAGTATCGAGTCGTGGGGGGCTATTGACCTTCCCGTTCTGGCCGGCGACGGACTTGCTACTGTTCTCGCGGACTCGGATCTGGAGAACGACGACCATCCGGCCGAGGTCGACGACTCGAGTGCCGCAGTGATTATTTTCACCTCTGGCACCACGGGCAGGCCCAAGGGCGCCGTTCTGAGTCATGGGGCTCTGGCCGATGCGAATACCGCGATCTCGAAGGCCTTGGTCGGCAAGCCAGGCCCATTCCCGATTGGCGACAGGCCGAAGTCGCCGACGCTGTTGGCCCTTCCGCTAGCCCACACCGGAGGGCTCTGCTCTCTGCTGTTCGCGCTCCACGTCGGTCGTCCGGTCGTACTGGTCGAGCGGTTCCGATTGGAATTGGTACTCGCAGCTATTGCTGAGCACGGCGCGGACACGATGATCGTCACGCCCACGATGCTCCATGCGCTGGCCACGCACGAGGACCCGATTGATCTTGGCCCCGTGAAGATTGTCCAGTCAACAGGGGCTCCGCTGCCTGCGTCGGTCAAGGAACGCTTCGAGAAGCGTTTCGGTCTGCCGATCATTCAGAACTATGGCCAGACAGAATCACTGCACGTTGCTGGATGGACTCGCGATGAGCTGAAGAACGGCACCTGGAAAGCGGGTTCTGTCGGGCGAGCCTACGAAGGCGTTGAGTTGCACGTGCTTGACGACGAAGGCGTCGAGGTGGCGCCGTCGGAAATTGGTGAGATCTGCGTCCGATCGGCGCACATCATGTCGCGGTATGTGGGCAAGGCCGCCGAGCCAGGCCGACACGTCGATGACGACGGGCTTCTGCATACGGGCGACCTCGGCTATGTCGACGCCGACGGCTTTCTCTTCATTGTTGACCGTAAGCGCGAGGTGATGATCGTTGGAGGCTTCAACGTGTATCCCGCTGAGGTCGAGAATGCCCTACTCAGCCACCTCGATGTCGTCGAGGCTGTAGTGATCGGCATGCCTGATGATCGTCTTGGCGAGCTGCCATACGGTGTAGTGGTCGTCAAGAACCCTGACCTCACGGAGGCCGATCTCATCGAGCATTGTCGCGAGCAGATCGCTCACTACAAGTGCGTTCGCGTCGTGAAGATCGTAGATCAACTTCCGCATACAGCCTCGCAGAAGATTGCCAGGAGCGACGTCCGTGAATCGCTGCTTGCCGACACCACACCCGACACGTCTTCCGCCTAGTCAAATTAAGTCCCTCGACACGAAATCTCTCGAACAACACTGAATGGAGCACAATGAATCTCAACGACAAGGTCACCCTCGTAACCGGAGCAGGGCAGGGCATAGGTAAGGGCATCGCTGACAGCCTCGCGGAGTATGGCGCCCACGTGATCATTGCTGAAATCAATGAGACGACAGGAAAGGAAGCGGCTGTAGAGATTGAGTCACGCGGTGGATCAGCTGAGGCGATCCAGCTCGACGTTACAGACTATGATCTCGTGAAAGAGGCGATCAATGCTGTGGTCGCACAGCACGGACGTATTGACGTACTCGTCAACAACGCTGGCTGGGATCTTCCCGAGCCGTTCCTCGTCTCGACCCCCGACACCTGGGCCAAGGTCATTGCAATCAACTATCTCGGCGTCGTTCACACCTGTCACGCCGCCCTGCCGCACATGATCGAAGCGGGCCGAGGTCGAATTGTGAATATTGGTTCCGATGCGGGCCGCGTAGGTTCGAGCGGTGAAGCGGTGTATTCGGGAGCCAAGGGTGGAGTGATCGCGTTCTCCAAGACTGTCGCACGCGAGGTCGCACGCAAGGGGATTGGCATCAACGTCGTCTGTCCTGGCCCGACTGACACCCCGCTGGTCGCGGATCTGGCGACTACAAATGAGGGTCTGGTAAAGGCGCTGGAGAGAGCGATCCCCATGGGTCGGCTCGGTCAGCCGTCCGACCTCGGAGCCGCCGTGGCCTTCATGGCGTCTGACGCAGCAGGCTTTATCACCGGCCAAACCCTGAGCGTGAGCGGTGGGCTCACGATGGCATGAGCCGAGTCCACCCAATGACTCGATCGGCCAGTTTGCAAACACCGTGGTAGCCATCGGCGTTCCGACCATTTTCGCTGGTCGGGAATTCTCTGGCGATGACCTGCGGGAGTATGTGTCGCGGGCCGAAGATGGCGGAGCGTCGGCGATCGTCGCCGGCGATCATATGAATTGGTACAACCCAACTCTGGAGTGCCTCACGACGCTTGGCTTCGTTGCGTCACTCACGACGTTGCCGCTCGCCAGCCACGTCATCGTGGCACCGTTGAGGCAGCCTTTCCTGCTCGCCAAGCAGGCCGCGACACTTGCCACGCTTGCGCCGGGCGGATTCACGCTCGGTATCGGCGTGGGCGGCGAACATGAGAACGAATTCACCGCGGCTGGGGTTTCAACCTCCGAGCGCGGAGCGCGCACTGACGAGATCCTCGAGATCATTGCTGGCCTGAAAGACGGTCAGGTCGATCATGTTGGTGACTATTACCAGGTTGAGTCGGCGAAGCTTGATCCTCTCCCTCCGTTTGGGCTGCTGATCGGTGGACGCAGCGAGAAGGCCCTACGACGCACTGTCAAGTACGGCGACGCATGGTCTGGGGCCTGGGTGACGGCCAATCGATTGGGCCGGAGCATCACCCGGCTGACCGAATTGTCTAATGAGCTTGGTCGCAAAGATCCGCCCAGCGTGCTCGTGCACGTGCGGATCACCATGGGCAAGGATGAGGTGTCCGCTTGGACTGACGCCTCGAAATTCCTGACCGATCACTACAACGCTGACCCCGTTCCAATGCGGCCGTACACATTGTGCGGCAATGCTGACGATGTGATCAAGGGGCTCCTTGAGTTCAAACGTGCAGGTGCGACGGAGCTGATCGTCACGTTTGCCGGCGCAGACCAGGGCAAGCAGCTCGACATGTTCTGTAGCGACGTCCTCGAAGCCGAGGAAGCTCTTCGGGGCGAATGGCCCATGAGCGTTGGGTCGAGTAGCGGATCCGTCCTTGCGGGAGATCGTCAATGAGCGCGAACTCTCAACCTGATGCCGGGGGGCCCATCGTGGAGATCAGCCACAGTGGCGGAGTCCGAGCCCTGCGGCTCAATCGCCCAGCCCAACTCAATGCATTTTCGCTTGAACTACTGGAGTCCCTGAGGTCTGCGCTTGACGATGCAGCGTTCGACAAAGAATGCCGGGCAGTCACGATTGCCGGAAGTGACCGGATCTTCTCGGCGGGCGTGGACATCGACGAAGCTCGCACGGTCGGTGGTGTCGCCGACGCGATGCCATACCTCACCAGAGTCCGGTCCTTCTTTGCCTTTGTACGAGAATATCCGAAGCCAACGGTTGCGATCATGACGGGCTCCGCCTTCGGCGGTGGCCTCGAGATGGCCTTGTGCTGTGACTTTCGAGTCGCCGCGGAAGATATCAAGCTGGGATTGCCTGAGCTGACCATTGGGGCGATCCCCTCTGGGGGTGGGATCGCGCACCTTGCGGGGATCGTGGGTTCGGCCAAGGCCAAGGAAATCGTATTACTCGGACAATCATTGTCCGCTCGCGAAGCCGCTGAGATCGGTCTGGTGACAGCGGTTGCTGACCGAGACGGGCTCGCAGCAGCCGCTGGCGAACTCGCGGACCGGCTCGCGGAGCGTCCCGGATCGGTCTACGCCCTGGCCAAGGCAGCCTTGGACGGTGTCGATGGAGCAGATCCGCGAACAGCCGATCTGATCGAGTACCTGGCGACGGTTGCGGTGTTTGGCACCGAAGACCGGATGGAGGGAATGCAGGCGTTCTTGGAGAAACGTCCGCCGGAGTTCAACGGCCGTTAACGGGGAACACGAATCAATGGGGCCGCAATGGCCACCGGAAAGAAGGATCATGACTGAGGGCACCGAGAAGACAAGAGAAGAGATTCACGTCTGGGAGATCGAAGAATTTCGCAGCGTCGTGCTGGAGGGTGACATTCTCTATGACGTTGACGAATCTGCCGGCGTTGCCACGATTACGTTCAACCGTCCCGAGCGACTGAATGCAATCACGATCGCGGGTTTTGACTATGTCAGCACGCTGGTCCAAAAGGCAGAGCGCGACGAACTCGTAAAGGTCATTGTTCTCAAAGGCGCCGGGCCATGCTTTGGTACCGGTGGTGACGCCAACGAACTCGGCCACTACATCGGATACCGCAAGGAGAATGGCCGCTCGATCAGGCCGAGCCAGCGTCGGCGGATGATCCCTGATCGCGACACTCTCTTTGGCGCCCGCGGTATGGAACAGGCCATCGGTCGATGCCTCAAGCCCACCATTGTTGCTGTGCACTCATACTGCTACGGCGGCCACCTGCAGATTGCTGCAGCCGCAGACATTGTGCTTGCAACTCCTGATGCATTGTTCGTCCATCCGGCGTGGCGCTATCTCGGCCCGATATTCAACTTCTCGAACCTGATCGAGAAAATGGGTGTGACCAAGACACGAGAGATGGTGCTGACGGCTCGGCCATTACCCGCCGACGAAGCCGAAACAGCGGGTCTTGTAACCCGTGTCGTTCCCGAAGGGGAACTCGATCAGTGGGTCGATGACTATTGCACGGCGATCGCCGCGCTCCCGACCGATGGAGTCTCCATGGGTAAGGCCATCATCGAGTTGGTTCTCGATGCGCGGGGAGCCGCAGTCGGTAGTGCCGGCGGGTGGATAGGCCACAGCTGGATCACCAACCTCAAGTATCAGGCTGGCGAGTGGAACTTCTTGAAGTCACGCCAGGAAAAGGGCCTGACTGCTGCTCTGGAGGAACGCGACAACATGGTTCCGAAGTTCTTCCGGATGGGCCTTCACCGCGACACGATCCGATCCACGAAGAAGAAGTAGCGTACGTGGATACCGGCATCGAACTAGTTGCCAACGATGAGTCGCTCGCCGACCTAATCAGGATTGCTCGCCGCGCCGACGAGGCCGGCGTCGATTCGATCTGGGTCGGTGAGTACTTTCGCAGCGGTCCGGTTGTGGCGGCTGCAATCGCACAGGCGACAACACAGATTCGAATTGGAACTGCGATTGCCCTGGGTCTGGTCCGCAGCCCCTTGATCACCGCGATCACGGCTCTCGACATCGATGAGCTGTCAGGCGGTCGGTTCACTCTCGGACTTGGTTCACAGGTCAAGCGAGCTATGAACAACTGGCACGGTCTCGAGTTCGATCACCCTGCGACGCGCATGCGCGAGTGTGTGGAAGCTGTCCAAGTGTGTATGGCAGCTGGTCCAGGAGTTGAGTCATCGTATGCTGGCACCTACTACGACATCGACCTTGCTGGGTATCTACGGGCGCCGGTTCCCGAGCGTCAGGTGCCGGTACTGCTGGCCGCAGTGCGCCCAACAATGATCAAGATGGCCGCTCGCTCCGCGGACGGCGTGCTCGGCCACATCCTCTGGTCGCAGCGCTACCTGGAAAACGTGGTGACACCGATCCTTGCTGACGTCGGCGCCGACTTCGAACGGGCGCAAACCGTGGTCGGAGCGGTACACGCCGACGCCGGTCAAGCCCGCATCGATGCCAAACGTACGCTCGGCTTCTACGCGGCGACCCGCACCTACCGAACAATTCTCGAAGAGGACGGTTTTGGCGATGACGCCGATCGATGTGCGAATGCTCTGGCGTCTGGCGACATTTCGCAACTCGAGAGCGCAGTGAGTGACGCGATGCTCGACACCTACGCAATCACGGGTAACCCCGAGGAGTTCAAGGCTCGGCTCGCTCAGCGCACCGGGTCGCTCGATACGGCCATCGTGATTCCACCATATTTCGGTACGCCCGCCAACCGTTTGCTTGAACACCAGGAAGGGTTGATCGATGTGTTGGCATCTGTCGCAGGAGCACGACGAGATGACTGATCAACTTTCCGAAGACGACTTCAGATTGCGCGCCCGTGCGTTCTTTGCCGAGGAGGTGACCGCAGATGTGCGCGAGAAGCTCGCTGATGGTGGTAGTGAGTTCGTCGAGTCGTTCCATCGTCGCCTGGGCGCTGACGGCTGGATCGCTTCGCAATGGAGTATTGAGCATGGCGGTGGTGGGGGCACGCAGCGCGAAGGTGCCATATTGCAAGAGGAGGCCGCCTTTGCCGGCGCGCCGATGCTTGCATCGAATCTGAGTTCGATAGTCGGTTTTGCCCTGATCGAGCACGCCTCACCGAGCATGGTCGAGGCGTACCTGCCGGGTTTCGCCTCCGGGGAAACAGTTGTGTGTCTCGGATACAGCGAGCCCGAAGTCGGTAGTGATCTGGCCTCGCTGACGACCCGGGCGGCGCGTGATGGCGACGATTGGATCATCAGCGGATCAAAGATGTGGACCAGCCTCGCCCAAGTCGCTGATTACATGCTGTGCGCCTGTCGAACAGACCCTGAGACCGATCGGCACACCGGAATATCGATGTTCCTCGTGCCGATGGAACACATTGCTGTCGAACCAGTGATGACGCTGGGAAGTTTCAGGACGAACATCACGTTCCTCGACGACATCCGAGTCTCGCAGGACAACATGGTCGGCAAACTCCACGGTGGGTGGCAGATCTTGATGTCGGCCCTCGACTTCGAACGCGCCGGCACCTGTACTGCTCGGGTTGGTCAAGCGCGTCGCGTGCTAGCGCTTACCTGGCGGGCTCTCGAAGAGTCAGGTCAACTTGATCGCCTTGAACGCGAAAGAGACGAACTTGCCGACCTGACCGCAGGGCTCACCTCGACCGCGGAGCTTGCGTATCGGGTTGCTGACATGCAGGCCCAGGGCATGCGTTGCCCGGCCGAATCGTCGATAGCGAAAGTTGCCGGGACAGAGTTATTGCAACGAGCGACCGATCTCTCCCTGCGTCTTCTAGGTCCGATCGGACTCCTGAGTCGTGGGGCCCCCGGGGCTTTCGCCAACGGTGAGTTGGAGCTCGAGCATCGCAACGCCGTTCGATACACAGTCACTGCTGGCACAAACGAAATCCAGCGCAACATCATAGCCAAACACGGGCTGGGCCTGGGCGGGAGTCGACGATGAGTGGTAAGCCGTGGGAACGCACCGAGTGGCTCGACGAGGATCGGCTTTTGTTGGTCGAGTCCGTCGAGAACATCATCGGTCGCGCCTGGAGTTTTGAGCATCTAGCCGGTACCGAGTCGCAGTCGAACGGGTGGTCGAATGAAGCCTGGCAGGCGCTCGGAGCGTCGGGAATGCTCGGCCTAGGCGGCGACAACGGCGGTTCAACTCTCGACGCGGCATTGGTGGGCCTTGCATGTGGCCGGGCCTTGGCAATTGTGCCGATAGTCGAGACCGCAGCGGCGCTGGCATTGCTACGAAATAGCCCGACCAGTGGTGCTGCGACACTCGCGGAAACGATTCGCGCAGGTGAGGTAGTCGCAGTTCTGATAGATGGAACAAGCGCCGCGGGCAGGGCCTCCGCTGAGGAACAACTTGTTCCCTTTGGTGGCGTTGCAACGACGTTCATTGTCCGAGACGGCGACAAGTACCTCGCTGTTGCCCGGGAGGCCGGCAGCAGTTCGCGGGTGGCCCCGGCCATGGGTCCCACACCTATGGCCCAGGTCAAGTTGGCAGACGCCGAAGCGGTCGATCTTGAGATTGACGACGCGACGGTCGCGGCCCACGATGCTCGCGTCGCAGGTGCCTTCGCACGCTCGGCACTGGCTGTCGGGGGTTGTATCGGCGCCATCGACACAGCGGTCGATTATGTTCAAGATCGGCGACAATTCGGAGTACCTATCGGAACCTTCCAGGCTGTGCAGCACGAGTTGGCCGACGCGGCGATAGCAACCGAGCTGGCGAGAACGGCTCTGCTATCGGCAGCCAGCTCTTCTGTGCTTGAGCCTGGCGATGTTTCGCGGGCGCAGCGGATGGCATTTGCCGCTTATCTCGAAGTCGGTCGCACCGTTTGTCAGGTTCGTGGTGGATACGGGTT
>JAHRVJ010000065.1 GCA_019090765.1 Ilumatobacteraceae bacterium | reverse complement strand
GGGAGCTCGCTAACAACGATCTCCATGCGACCGTTCTTGCCTTCTTCAATTGCAACGGTGGCTCTCATTTTCACCGAGCCACGCCCTGTGCGGTACGCATCCATGATTCCGGCACGGCCGAGAATGCTTGCACCGGTCGGGAAATCGGGTCCCTTAACGAAGGCCATCAGATCGTCAGGCGTCGCGTCGGGGTTATCGATGACGTGAACCACCGCGTCGATAACTTCGCCAAGATTATGCGGCGGAATATTGGTGGCCATGCCAACAGCGATGCCTTGGCTGCCATTAACCAGCAGGTTCGGGAACCTGGCCGGGAGCACCACTGGCTCTTCGGTAGTGCCGTCGTAGTTCGGCACCATGTCGACGGTGTCTTCGTCGATGTCGGCCAGCAACTGCATCGCCAGCGGATCGAGCCGACACTCGGTGTAACGCGAAGCTGCCGGCCCAAAATCGGGTGAGCCGTAGTTTCCGTGGAAGTCGATTAGGGGGTGACGAAGCGAGAACGGCTGCGCCATCCGGACCAATGCGTCGTAGATCGCACTATCGCCGTGCGGGTGGAATCGAGCCATGGTGTCGCCCGACACACGGGCGCACTTAACGTGGCCACGGTCGGGCCGGAAGCCCTGATCCTCCATATCCCAGATGATCCGACGGTGTACCGGCTTGAGGCCGTCACGAACGTCGGGCAGGGCGCGCGACATGATGACCGACATCGCATACTCGAGAAAGGAGTTCTCCATCTCGTCATGCAGCGAGATCGGTTGAATTGGATCGTTAGGGGGTGTGTTGTCGGTGGTGTCAGTCATGCGCGGTACCAATCAGAGTGGTCATCGATTTGAGCAGTCGTAAAGAAGATCTGGCAAGGCAGATCAGAAGTCGAGGTTGCGGACATCGCGAGCATTGGAAACGATGAACTCTCGTCGGCTGGGGACGTCGTCACCCATCAGCACCGACGTAATCTCGTCGGCTAGTGCAGCTTCGTCGACTGTCACTTGAAGCAAGGTTCGTGATGAAGCGAGCATCGTTGTTTCACGGAGCTCTTCCCAGTCCATTTCGCCGAGGCCCTTGAGACGTTGGAACTGCTTCTTGTGGTTCGGTCGCTCCTCCAAGAACGCTTCCTTCGCGAGGTCGTCTTTGAGGTAGACCTTCTCTTTGCCGATCTCGGTCGAGTACAGCGGCGGCTGCGCGATATAGCAGTACCCAGCCTCGACCATCTCGCGCATCTGGCGGAAGAAGAACGTGAGTAACAAGGTGCGGATATGGCTGCCGTCAACGTCGGCATCGGCGAGCGCGATCACCTTGTGATAGCGGCATTTCTCGGCATTGAACTCATCACCGACACCAGCACCGATGGCGGTGATCAGCGCCTGAATCTCGTTGTTCTTGAGCATCTTGTCGATTCGAGCCCGCTCAACGTTGAGAATCTTGCCGCGGATCGGCAGGATCGCCTGTGTGCGCGGATCGCGCGCGTCCACTGCGGTACCGCCAGCCGAATCGCCCTCGACGATGAACAGCTCGGACTCTTCAGCGTTGCGTGATGAACAGTCTTTCAACTTGTCGGGCATCCCGGCCCCTGACAATGCCGTCTTCCGCCGAATCGCGTTGCGGGCATTCTTCGCGGCAAGGCGAGCCTGTGCGGCCGAGACACTCTTCTTGACCATCTTGTTGGCTTCAGCCGGGTTCTCTTCCAGCCATTCAGCCATTCGCTCATTGGTCGCCTTCTGAACGAAGGATCGCATTGGAACGTTGCCCAGCTTGGCCTTGGTCTGCCCTTCAAACTGAGGTTCGCGCAGCTTCACCGACACGATTGCGGTGAGCCCCTCACGGATGTCTTCTCCGGTGAGATTGGGGTCCTTCTCCTTCAACAAGTTCTTGTTTCGGGCGTATTTGTTGACGACAGATGTGAGTGCCGTTCTAAAGCCTTCGACATGCATTCCGCCTTCGGTGGTGGAGATGCCGTTCGCGTATCCGTGAATGCCTTCGTGGTAGCCAGTGTTCCACTGCATTGCGATGTCGAGCATTTGGCCATCGTTGTCTTCGTCTTCGAACTGGCAGACCTTGGAAAAAAGAGGTTCCTTGGCCGCATTGAGGTGTTTGACGAAGTCGATCAGACCGCCCTTGTACCGGTAGGCGACCTCTTGCTCGCGACCCTCACGCTGATCTTTGAAGACAATCTCGAGGCCCTTATTCAGAAAGGCCATCGTCTGGAGGCGTTCGAGCACGGTGCGCGCCACGAACTCAACGCCCTCAGCAGCAAAAACTGTGGGGTCGGGCCAGAACGTGATTGTTGTTCCAGTCTTTCGGCCACGGCTCGGTGTTTCGCCGGTGATCGCCATCTTGCCCTGCGGTTTGCCACCTTTGGCGTATTCCTGGCGATGATGGTTGCCGCCACGATCGACTTCGATGACTAGGCGTTCGGAAAGTGCGTTGACAACCGATACACCAACGCCGTGTAGCCCGCCAGAGACCTTGTAGCCGTCGCCACCGAACTTGCCTCCGGCATGTAGGACGGTCAATACGACCTCGGCTGCGCTCTTGCCTTTGTGTTCACCCTTGACAAACGGATCGACCGGAACGCCACGGCCGTCATCGGCCACCTCGCAACCACCATCAGCGCGCATGGTTACGGTGATCTGGGTGCAGTGACCTGCCATTGCTTCATCGACGGAGTTGTCGACGACTTCCCAGATCAGGTGGTGCAGGCCTTGAAGGCCCGTTGAACCGATGTACATGCCTGGTCGTTTGCGGACCGGGTCAAGCCCTTCGAGGACTTGGATGGCCTTGGCGTCATAGCTGGCCGATGTGGTTGAAGCGCTCTTGCGGGATGAGCTTGACTTCTTCGGCGCCGCGCCGGTTGATGGGGTTTCCGACGATGATGCTGCGGTGTCGTTGGACACTCGTACCTCGATACTCTGAATGTCTGGGCGGAGCACCCCGGATGGGGCACGTTTTAGGGGCGATCAGCGAGGCGTGCCGTAGTGTTCGACAGTAGACAATTCGTTGATTTCATAGGGTTCAGGGCCGATGTCGAACGGGCGCCAAGTATGTCTCGCGAGTGCGTTCCAGTGTACCAGCGCGGTACCACAGTGTTGGGGACGCTCAGCATCGATCTGAGGCTCAATATCAGCGTGCCAGGCGGACGTCGATCCGCTCAACATTTACCTCGGCTACCTCCGCCAAACGGATAGTTATGGTCCCAGCCAGAAACTTCACCTGGGTCGCCCACGCGGCGTCGTCGGCTTCGACGGTCAGCACGCCCTGGTCGAGTCTGACCGGTCGTACGTGGTCGGCCACGTTCTCGCCCACGGCTTCTTTCCAGCGACCGAACAGTCCGCCAATCTGGATGCGGTCAGTCCCGCGGAGCGACTTCATTATCGAGTCCAATGACACCGAAATCGGAAGTGGGTCACTCACCCGAATGAGCTTAGGGCCTCGGTGAATGTTGGAACCCACTGACCGACCGGACCCCTCAGCTATCAACCTCGACAATGCCGGCTCGAACACGCAGGGTCTGGTCGGCCCGCGCCGTTGGCGGCAACTCACCAGCAGAGGTGATCACCACCTGGCCCGCGGGAAGGTGGTCGAGTAACGCGGTTGCGCGTCCATCATCAAGTTCCGACAGCACATCATCAAGCACCAAGACCGGTGCCGACCCAGTCCTCTCGGTTACCAACCGGTGGGCGCTGAGACGCAGCGCCAAGGCCAAAGTTCGCTGCTCACCTTGGGAAGCATGGGTGCGGCCTGGGAGGCCATCAATCCACAGACCGAGCTCGTCACGTTGCGGCCCAACTGTTGATTGGCCACGCCGAAGATCTGTTGTTCGAACTTCGGCGAGCGCGGCAGCTAACCCCAGTTGACGCCACGGTGGTTCGTAACGCAACTCAACAGCGGTTGATACCCCAGCAAGCTGCTCATATGCCTCAGTGACCATCGGGGTCAGCCGCGATATCAGCGTCGCTCGGGCATACCCGAACTGATCGGCGACTTCTGCGAATTTGGCATCCCACAGATCGAGCGTGGATTCAACTTCCTCGGTGAGTCTCCCCCCAGCCTGTTTCAGCAAGGTGTTTCGTTGGCGGACGATGCGATCGATGTCCAGT
>JAHRVJ010000064.1 GCA_019090765.1 Ilumatobacteraceae bacterium | reverse complement strand
CCGTGTCGAACCTGGCTGGGACTCGTTCGCAATTCGTGGTGCAGTTGTTGCGCTCGCCCGCGAGTTGGCTCGGCGCCACCCAGATCTGATCACCGACAAGTGGTGGAAGGAAGAGCGCGGCACACGCGTGTTCGTCGACTACAACCAGAACGCACCGCACAAGAACATGTTCGGCGCCTGGTGCGTTCGTCCACGGGTGGGGGCCCAGGTCTCGACCCCATTCGGGTGGGACGAACTAGAGAAAATCGACCCCGAGGCCCAGACCATCGATACGGTGCCTGCCCGGTTGACTGAACGCGGCAATCCGTGGGAGCTAATGGATGATGCCCCATGCTCGATCGCCCCGCTCGTCGAGCAGTTCGCCACAGATCTCGCGAATGGAGTTCCCGATGCTCCCTGGCCACCGGTCTATCCGAAGATGCCCAACGAGGCGCCGCGAGTGCAGCCCAGCAGGGCGGCGCGACCTTAAACGCTCCTGCGGCCCGATTCAGCCAGCAAGATCATCGACACGAAACGAAGCAATAATTTCGTCGGCCGCGGCCAGGTCCGCATCACTCACAGCAGCAATCTGCACCGACGCAATCCACGTCTGGTCCGCGGGTTCGGCGATCACCTGGATGAACAGGCTGCCCGCTGAACCACAGTTGGTGTAGAGGTCGTAGAGACCCGTATAGAAGCCGTCGTCATACTCGTAGCGGTCGTCGTAGGTGCAGTCATCACCAAACCAGTAGTTGTCGAGGGTCTCCTCAATACCGGTGGTGATCATCGCCGACGCCCCGATGAAGACGCCCGGCACATCCCAACCAGAATTGAACGCTTCGAGGTCGGGAGAGGCACTGACCGCGGGCCCAATAAGTTCCTCCCCGGCAACGAGTCCGGAGCTCCAAGAGTCGCCCCTGACATCACCCCACTCAGCGGGAACACTGACCTGGATCAGTTCCGAATCATCAGTGATGGTCACGTACTCGGTGTACTGTGCGCCTTCATTTTCCCCCTCCGCCACGACCTCGTCGAGTTCGGCCTCGAACGAACTGACGACTTCCAACGGCCGCCCGTTGATCTGGCCTTTCAGGACCTGATCCACCGAAGGCCGGTAAAGCTCAATAGCTAGCGTGTCAGTTGGGATGTGACTCCGGATGATGTCGCAGTAGTCGGCCATCGTGCCATCGGCGGCAAGCTTGATTGCCTCGATGCTCAGCAACACATCGCCTGGTTCAACCCCGGCAACGTCGGCGAGCGAACCGGACTCGACCGATGAGACCCAGATTCCGGAAAAGCTGCCGTCGAGGATCGCCTCGCCATTGATGCCGAGAGCATCAACGTCAACACCAGTGGCGAGGGTGTCGACGATCGGCTGGCCGACTCCGATGCCAATTGCAAACGACTGTCCAGCGTCGTTTCCGGCGTAGTTCACTCCGACAACCTTGCCGTCAGCGGTGACGATTGGGCCACCAGAACTCCCGGGCAAGGTGTCCGCGGTGTGTTCGATCACCGAGTCGACCGAAGCCCACGAGGTGTCACCGTTTGCTTGTTCCTTCGAAACGATGCCGTCAAGCACGGTGTACTCGGAATCGCCAAGCGGGAATCCGACTGCGAATATCTCCATCCCAGCCGCCGCGGTTCCCTCGTACCATTCGAGGTAAGAAAAGCCATCGCCTTCAATCTGGATAACGGCCAGGTCAGAACATTCCGAGACCCCGAGCACTTGAGCGTTCCGAGGCTCATCCTCGCCGCTGATGTACACCTCCAGCAACGCTGCCCCGGTGACCACATGATTGTTCGTCACTGCGATTCCCGATGGGTCGATGATGAATCCCGTGCCCGAACCCGGGACAGTCACCTGCGACCCGTCAGCGGGATCGGCAAAGGTCCCCGTCCCAACGATACGAACAACTCCATCACGAACTTCCTCAAGGGAAGTCGCCGCTGATGAACCGGGATCGCTGGTTGTTTCTGGTGGCGCGGTCGATGATTGCGTCGAGTCGGCGGGAACATCGGTCGCGGTTGTCGCCTCGAAGCCACCGGAGTCGCTGTCGCCGCCACACGCGGCCACGGCAACTCCAAAGGCGGCAAGTACCAGGAATATCCGACGCATGAATGAAATCCTTTCAACAACAGCAGTCGGCAGGCACCGTCCGCTGGATCCATTTTAGTCTGGTCCGGATCTCCAACCAGAGGATTCTGGCCCTCCCCACAACCAGGTTGATGATGGTTTGGCGAGTGAGGGAAGCGGGCGGTCACGTGACATCCTGATGCGATGCCACCCAGGATGAGTGTCCCTGACGACTTCACCGCACTGGTGCGCTCCCGCCGCACATCGATGATTGTCGACAAGCAGCGCGAGGTCCCCCTTGAGGTGGTCCGTGAGCTCTGCGCACTTGCAAGCTGGGCACCAAACCACAAGAAGACCTGGCCGTGGCGTTTCGCCCTCTTCAGCGGCGACGGCCGGGCTCGACTCGGCGAAACGATGACCGCCGACATGGTCGCGATCGGCTTCGGCGACGAGGTCAAGCGGGACAAGACCCGGGTGAAGTACTTGAGGACTCCGGCCACACTCGTTGTCGGCTGCACTCCACATGACAACGAAACACTCCATCTGGAAAATCGCGACACCGTTGCCGCTGGTATTCAGAACATGCTGCTTGGAGGGACAGCTATTGGACTAGCCACCTTCTGGTCGACGCCAGCGCTACTTCAACCGCCCCAAGTACTCGAATTGTGCGGCTTCGACGCTCAAGACCGGATCATTGGGATCATCTACCTCGGCTGGGCAACCGCGGAGTGCGCCACCCCAGAACGCCCCGACGTTCCGATTACCCACATCACCAACTGAGCCCGATTCCAGCCATCCGGCGTCAGCTTTTCGGAGTTGCCACGGAACGCTGCGAGAATGGTGGCGTGACGTCTCAATCCGAATCACCGGTCAACGACCCGCGCCAGACGCTGGTGACTCTCGACCTGGAAGGCGTGCTCGTTCCCGAAATCTGGGTCGCCGTTGCCGAACGAACTGGCGTTGAGGGCCTCCTCCGAACGACCCGCGACGAACCCGACTACGACGTGCTGATGCGTTACCGGCTCGATCTGCTGGTCGAGCATGGGCTGAGCATGTCGCTGATCTCCGAGGTCATTGCCGGTCTCCAACCGCTCGACGGGGCGAAGAACTTCCTCGATGCACTCCGCGCCACCACCCAAGTGATCATTCTCTCTGACACGTTTGAACAATTCGCCCGACCACTCATGGCTCAGCTTGGGTGGCCTGCGGTGTTCTGTCACCGCCTCGTTGTCGAAGACAATCGCATCATCGACTACCGGCTGCGTCAACCAAACCAAAAGCAGCGCTCGGTCGAGGCGTTCCACGGCCTCAACTACAAGGTCATCGCGGCAGGCGACAGCTACAACGACACGACCATGCTCACCGAGGCCGATGCCGGATTCCTCTTCCATGCCCCTGCCAATGTGATTGCCGAGTTCCCCCAATTCCGGGCACTGGACACCTACGAAGAGTTGTTTGAGGCGATTACAGCCGAGTTTTAGCTCCTCGGCGAGCCGGAGCGGAGCTAGCCGCCGTGGTTACCGAAGGACAGAGGCGCGGGATCCATGGTGCTGATAACCACCACTCGATCGAATCAGTGAAGGGGTCGGCGCGGCCGAAGCCGAGTTGGTTGCCCTGGCGCAAATCGCTCTTGAACGAATCTGAGTGGCGAAGCAGTTATTTGTCGCTGGCCAGGTGGCCAACGCGGTGACCGCCCGTCCAGTCTTCTTGTTCAGGTTCGGCCGTCTCACCGCCGAGCAGATTCAGTTGGGGAACCTCGCGCATGCTGCGCTTCATCTCTGCAAAGCCGGGGAACGCTGCAAGCGTGGTTACCGCTTCCCACAGCATGACCGATTCTTCGTCAGACGGGACCCGTGAAATTACCGGACCGAAGAAGGAAACTCCGTCGGGAGGTTGAAAGGTGATGATCGGAGTTCCGACGTCACGACCGGTACGCGACAGCGCTAGTTCGGACTCGTCATCGAGCAACTTGTCGAACGAGGTGTCATCAAGCGCTGACGCGTAGTCCGTTGACACCCCCGCGGCTTCGAGCACCTCCCGCGTATGTTCGGTAGTACTCAGACGCTCGTGAATTGTTGAGCCTTCAGGCTGATCCCAGAAGCTCTCGCCATAGGCGGTAACGAGTGCTCCCATTGGTTCGCGGCCGAGGTCGGCCCGCACTGCTGCAGCGACCCGCAGGAACCTCAGCCCGGCGGTGTGCCCGCGCTCGTATTCGGGCGGGAACTCGGCGGCATAATCCTTGTCTTTGTTCAGCAGTCGTAGTGAGATGAATCGCCAGTCGACGCGGTAGCCGGTTTGCTCGGCGACTTTGACCACCCAACGCGATGTGATCCAGGCAAACGGACATACCGGATCCCAGAAAAACTCGATGTCGTAACTCCCACTGCCCGCATCAGTGCCGACGTTGCTCATGGTGTGTAGACCCCAAACACTTCGCGCAACGCGTCGCTGATTTCGCCCAAGGTGGCGTCAGCGCGAAGCGCATCTTTCATACTGTGAAGAAGATTGTCACTTCCCTCGGCCGTGGCCTTCACCGAAGCCAAAGCGGATTCCACGGCGGCCGAGTCGCGGTCTGCCTTGTAAGCCTTGAGACGCGCCACCTGGTTTCCTTCGAGATCCGGGTCAATCGGAAACAAGGTGGGTTCAGGTTCGCCGTCCATCGTGAACTTATTGACCCCCACTACCACTCTCTCGTCGTCGTCGATCGACTTGGTGTAGTCGTAGGCAGACTGTTCGATCTCGTCCATCTGGAAACCCGCTTCGATGGCATCAACAGCACCACCCATATCGTCGATCCGTTCGATGTACTCCCATGCCAACTGTTCAACTTCGTCGGTCAGCGACTCGACGAAGTAGGAGCCGGCAAGCGGGTCGGGAGTATCGACGACACCCGACTCGTAGCCGATGATCTGCTGTGTTCGCAGCGCCATCCGAGCCGCTTCCTCAGTGGGCAAGCTCAGCGCCTCGTCGTATCCGTTGGTGTGCAAGCTCTGGGTGCCGCCAAGCACGGCTGCGAGAGCTTGCAGACCGACGCGGACAACGTTGTTCATTGGCTGTTGAGCGGTCAGCGTGGAACCACCGGTCTGCGTATGGAATCGGAGCATCGACGACTTCGGATTCTTCGCTCCGAACCGCTCGGTCATGATGCGGTGCCACATCCGACGACTGGCACGGAACTTCGCTACTTCCTCGAAGAAGTTGTTGTGTCCGTTCCAGAAAAACGACAGACGCGGTGCGAAATCGTCAACATCGAGACCTGCATCGATCGCCGCTTGCACATAGGCAATGGCGTTGGCCAGAGTGAACGCGATCTCCTGCACGGCGGTCGACCCGGCTTCGCGAATGTGATAACCCGAAATCGAGATCGTGTTCCAGTTTGGAATGTTCTCAGCGCAGTATCCGAAGATGTCGGTGATGACCCGCATCGACGGTCGCGGCGGATAGACGTAGGTTCCTCGGGCGATGTACTCCTTGAGCAGATCGTTCTGAATCGTGCCGCTGAGCTGATCGCTAGCGACGCCGTTCTCTTCCGCGACAAGTTCGTACATCAACAACAAGATCGCTGCAGTCGAGTTGATGGTCATCGAGGTCGAAACCTTGTCGAGCGGCAGGTCAGCCAGCAGCAAGCGCATGTCGGCCATCGAGTCGATCGCTACGCCAACCTTGCCGACCTCGCCTTCGGAGCGACCGTGATCAGAGTCGTAGCCCATTTGTGTCGGCAGGTCGAACGCACACGACAGCCCTGTCTGGCCGGCGTTCAGCAGAAATTTGAAGCGCTCGTTTGTTGCTTCGGCGTTACCGAACCCCGAGTACTGGCGCATCGTCCAGAGACGTCCGGTATACATCGACGAGTAAACACCGCGGGTGTATGGCGGCTGGCCCGGCGCCCCCAGCATTGCATCGGCATCCCACCCGTCGAGCGACGCTTCGTCGTAAAGAGGTTGCACCTCGATGCCAGAATCAGTTTGCGGGAGGTTCTTCGGCTCAGCCATGTCGAGGATCGTATTGCGGCCGCGGCGGGTCTTCCTGATCCTGCCGCTATTTGGCTGCGACGATGGCGACTTCGACCCGCCATTCGGGTCGGGCCAAGGCCGGAACCGTCACCAACGTCGACGCCGCGCGATGTCCGTCCAGGGCGCTGTCACGAGCGGCCATTACCGGGCCGAGCGCTTCCCCGACAACTACGTAGGTGGTGACCGAAACGATGTCGCTCGGCGCCATGTTGGCGTCGGTGAGGATCGCAGCGAGGTTCGCCCACACGACCTCCGCCTGCTCGGCAATGCCGTCAGGAGTCGACCCGTTTCCGTCTACAGGAACAACACCCGAAGTATGTAGCCACCGGGTGGCCGACTCAGTCAGCACGGCGTGGGCGTAGTTGGCGGCAGGTGGAGCGATCGATTCCGGTCGAATCTCGGACATCTCTGAATGCTACGACCACCGCCCCGCAACGCTCGGAATTGCCAACGACGTGAGAGCTAGCCTGCCAACGATGTCCAGCCGCGGATTGTTAACCTGAGCCAGCGGCCAAATCCCATCGCCAGGTGGCTGAACACGGCCCAGCCGGAGGCGCTATTCGTTCTGTCGGCGGTGGCCCAGTACGCCGGTGCGGCCATCGCCGTCGTGCTGTTCGACGAGGTCGAACCTCAAACCGTGGCTTGGTTCAGGGTGATTGGCGCGGCGATCGCGCTGCTCATCGTGTCACGCGGCTGGCGGCACGGGTGGACCCGCGAACAACTCATTGCGGCGGGCATGTTCGGGATCGCCACAGCGCTGATGAACACCTTCTTCTACCTCGGTATTGATCGCATCGACCTCGGCAAAGCAGTGGCAATCGAGTTCATCGGGCCGATCACGGTGGCCGCGGTCGCCACTCGGTCCGGCCGAAATGCGGTCGCCCTCATCTTCGCAGTGGCCGGAGTGCTGGTGTTGGGTGGCACAGAGGTCGAAGGCAATGCCCTTGGCTTGTTCTTCATTCTGCTGGCATCGGCGCTGTGGGCTGCGTACATAGTGATTGGTTCACGTGTCGCCCAACTCGACCGAGGCGTCGCCGGCCTGGGAATCGGTCTGGCGATCGGAGCCATCGCAACCACACCAATCGGCGCGCCCTGGAGCGGGCCGGTCTGGCTATCCCCAACACTGCTGGCACTGTGCTTACTTGTTGGGGTGTTCTCCAACGCGATTGGTTATGGCATCGACCAATTCACCATGCGCCGCATCCCGATTCGACGGTTCTCCCTGCTCCTCGCCCTATTGCCGGTTACCGCGGCGTTCATTGGCTGGGTTGCCCTCGATCAACGCCCGTCGGGAGTCGAGCTCGCTGGGATCGCGCTCGTACTAGTGGGTGTCGCGGTACAAGAACGCGAACAACGCGACCGGGTCGAGAGAACGGTGCTCACCGAGCCAGGCTGAGTTCGCCAGACCGAGTCAGTGCGCCGCGAGGCCGGGCGCACACAATCCGTCGAGTTCGCGGATCTCGATGCGGTCACGATTGGCGTAGGTGACTTCGTTGGCCGGATCGGGTCGCAGGTTGAAAACCCGGAACTCCATTTCGGTGGTGTCGAGAGTGAGGATGCGACCGATCAATGGCTCTCCGAGACCGAGGATCACCTTGATCGTTTCGAGCGCCTGGATCGAACCGATGATGCCAGGCAGCACACCGAGCACCCCGGCCTCGGCGCAGCTTGGCGCAAGCTCGGCAGGAGGAGGCTCGGGGACCATGTCGCGATATGTCGGGCCCTCGGTGGGGTGGAACACGCTGACCATGCCCTCGAACCTAAAGATTGAACCGTGCACCACCGGGATACCCAGCTTCACGCTGGCATCGTTGAGGAGATAGCGGCTCGGGAAGTTGTCGGCGCCGTCGACGATCACGTCGTAACCCTCGATGATGTTCATGATGTTCGATGCGTCGAGCCGCGTGTCGTAGGTGACAACGTTTACGTCGGGGTTGAGCATGGTGAGCGTCTTCTTGGCGGAATCGACCTTGCGATCACCGATGCGATCGATGTTGTGCAATATCTGGCGCTGCAGGTTTGACGCATCAACATCATCCATGTCAACGACGCCGATCGTGCCCACTCCGGCTGCAGCGAGGTACAACGCCGCTGGCGAACCGAGGCCACCAGCGCCGAGCATTAGCACCTTGGCGTCGAGCAACTTCACCTGGCCTTCGGTGCCCACCTCGGGCAGCAGTAAGTGGCGCTTGTAGCGGTTGTTCTGTTCAGGAGTTAGCGACACTGGCTGCTTCCACGCTCGCCCCTCGTCCTTCCAGCGCCCGAAGCCGCCCTCCATTGATTCGACGTTGGAGAAGCCAAGCGCCTCGAGTGTTTGCGCCGCAAACGCCGACCGCACTCCCCCGGCACAGTAGACAACGATTTGCGACGACTTGTCGGCGATCCGATTCTCGATCTGGGCTTCGAGGTGTCCACGCGGGATGTGAATGACGCCCTCAAGTGCGCCTTCCTCGTACTCGTCTGGTTCGCGAACATCAAGCACTAGGGCGCCATCGGCGATGTGTGCAGCTGCGGTCTCGGGATCAACCTCGG
>JAHRVJ010000063.1 GCA_019090765.1 Ilumatobacteraceae bacterium | reverse complement strand
GGCACCTGCTCGCCGTTGACGGCGTTGGTCGCATAGGAACCGGTAAAGACGCCGGTCTTCTCTTTGCTGTCGTCTTGGCGTTCGAAGTCTTTCTTGGCTGCGGCATCGGTTTGATACTCGGCCACCGCTTCGGCCTGCTCGGAGGTCGTGAGCGCTTCGACTAGCGGGTGCTCAGGCGAAAGAACCATGAACGAGGCGCCGAACAACGTGTCGGGGCGGGTGGTGAACACTGTGATGTTGCCAGCTGGTGAAGCGAAGTGGACCTTGGCGCCAGAGCTACGACCAATCCAGTTGCGTTGCATTGACTTGATGGCATCGGTCCAGTCGAGCAACTCAAGATCGTCGATCAGCCGGTCGGCGTAGGAGGTGATGCGCATCATCCACTGCCGCATATTGCGTTTGAAGACTGGGTAGTTGCCGCGATCGCTGCGGCCATCGGACGTGACCTCTTCGTTGGCGACGACTGTGCCGAGGCCGGGGCACCAGTTGACTGGGGCTTCGTTGACGTAGGCCAAGCGGTGATCGTCGATG
The DNA here is from genome assembly GCA_019090765.1 of Ilumatobacteraceae bacterium. GTDB lineage: Bacteria > Actinomycetota > Acidimicrobiia > Acidimicrobiales > Ilumatobacteraceae > Sva-07. The sequence continues at coordinate 10,497 of JAHRVJ010000063.1, read as the reverse complement.
ATCTCGGCCCGCTCGCCGACCGTCAACTCGTTCCAAGGTCGACCGTCAGGTGTGGGGCGCGAGCCAGTTTCGAACGCTGCGACAAGCTCATCGATCGGGCGGGCGCGCTCTTGCTCATCGTCGTACCAGGCATTGAAGATTTGGTTGAAGATCCACTGTGTCCAGCGGTAGAACTCGGGGTCGGTGGTGGAAATGCTGCGCCGACGGTCGTGGCTCAAACCCAACCGCCGCAACTGGCGGCGCATGTTGGCAATGTTGGCGTCGGTCGTGACTGCGGGGTGGGTACCAGTCTGGACTGCGTACTGTTCGGCGGGCAGGCCGAATGCGTCGAAGCCCATCGTGTACATCACGTTGTGGCCAGTCATCCGCTTGAAGCGTGAATACACGTCGGTGCCAATGAACCCGAGTGGGTGGCCCACATGCAGCCCGACTCCCGACGGGTAGGGGAACATGTCGAGCACGAACAGCTTTTCGCCGCGGGCTTCTACCGCCGCAGCGTCGGCGAGCGGGCCGGCGGGGTTGGGAGTTTCGAACGTTCGGTTGTCGTCCCACCAGTCTTGCCAGCGGAGTTCTAGGTCCCGCGCCAGTTCTGCTGAGTAGCGATGCGGGGGAGCATCGTCGCTAGTCGCGGGGAATTCTGTTGCGTCGCTCATACCGGCCGACCAGCCTAGGGCGCTGCTGCGCGGCCCAGATGTATCTTTCGTTCGGTGAACGTCGTATGCCCTCCGCGAGGCAACGTAGGTTGTTGGGATGGCCTTGGAGATCGTCTGCGCGAACTGCGATTCCGACGATCACCTGAGCGGCGAGCCGCTCGACGATGGGCAGATTCGACTCACCTGCGCGGCCTGCCGTATCGAGTGGATCCGCGATCCTCGGCCTCGATGCCCGAAGTGTGGGGGCGAAGACCTCTATCACATCCCACAAGTGATCCTTGAGAAGTCACGCGGTACTCAGATGTCGATTCAGGGGATTCATATCGAGTACGGATGTCACGATTGCGACCCACCCGAGGTCAAGGTGCGTGGCGGCCGAACAACACACCTCCCAGACCGGCTAGGTGGAAGCCAGTAGCTGCGTTTCGCGCCCGGCCGGGCTACTAGCGTGGCCGTCATGACCGCCTCCCAATCAACAATTGAGCGCCTTGAGCGCGCTGCGGATTTCGATACCGGCGTTCGGTTCGTTGGTGATTCGGTGATGGGTGATGACGGACCAGTCAAAGTCAGCTGGCGCCAGATACACGACGAAGCGCGGGCAGTCGGGGCGGCGCTGCAGGCCCGGGGGCTGGTTCCCGGTGACCACGTGGCCGTTCTTGGGCCCACGAGCCGAGAGCTGATGACGATCGTTCGTGGCTGCTGGATGGCGGGTCTCGCATCGATGGTGTTGCCCTTGCCAATGCGGATGGGGTCGCTCGACGCGTTCATCGAGAGCACCAGGTCGCGGATTCGCCACGGCGATGCCAAGCTCGTGCTGATCGATGACATGCTCGCCGACCTTTACACCGCCGTGGAGGGGGACCCACCGATCGACTCGATGCGGTCGGTGATGCCAGGTTCCCCAAACGTGCCCTCAGGTGAAGCGCTTGAAATCCCGCCACATGATCCGGAACGCCTGGTCATCTTGCAATACACAAGTGGGTCAACCAGCGAGCCGAAAGGTGTGCTGATTCCTGATCGAGTACTCAGTGCGAACATCGACGCCTGTTGTGAGGCCGCCGACCTGGCGCCTGGCGACACGATGGTCTCGTGGCTGCCGCTCTACCACGACATGGGGTTGATCGGCTTCTTGGTGCTGCCGATGACGAAGGGTGTCGACTTGGTGCAGGGCGCTCCGCAGGACTTCCTCGCCCACCCGGGTAATTGGATGCAGTGGCTGTCCGACTATGGCGGCACGGCAACGGCCGGCCCGAACTTCTCTTGGGTATTGGCGACGCGAGCGTTGAAGCGGATGAAGGACCTTGACCTCTCTCGGTTGACTCTTGCGCTTTCGGGCGCTGAGCCGATTGAGCCGAAAGCAGTTGATGCATTCGTTTCCGAAGCTTCCCGGTTTGGATTTGCAGCGGGTGGCGTCTTTCCAGCGTTCGGGATGGCCGAGGTGGCAATCGGCGGTTCGTTCCCACCGCGGGGTCGCGGGATGATCACAGACACCGTTGACCGTATTGTGCTGGAGACTCAGGGCGTCGCGAAGCCGATCACCATTAGCGACCCCGATGAGTTGGGCGTTACCGCCCGCCAGTTGCCGCTACTCGGCAAGGCACTTCCAGGACTAGAGATGAAAATTGTCAACCGGAACACCTACGAGGAGTTGCCGGAGCGTCACGTTGGTGAACTCCTACTGCGTGGCACGTCGGTAACTCCCGGCTACTACAAGCGAGCTGATGCAACCGCCGCGCTCTTCCGTGACGGTTGGATGTGTACCGGAGACTTGGCCTATCTACTCGATGGCGAACTCGTGGTGTGTGGACGCATCAAAGACATCATCATCGTCGGAGGCCGGAACATCTTCCCCGAAGACATCGAGGCTGCGATCGGCCCGCTCGACGGCGTGCGAGCTGGCAACGTGATTGCGTTTGGGATGGAGGGCTACAAGGGCAAAGAGAGCGTCGTAGTTGTTGCCGAAGTTCGAGTCAGCGATTCCTCAGGTGGGCTGATCGAGATCCGCGACCGTATTCACCACCGGGCACTTGAGGTGTCGGGTGTGCCACCGCGCGATGTGATGCTCGTAACTCCCGGAACGCTGCCGAAAACGTCGAGCGGCAAGCTCCAGCGGGCCAAGTGCCGCCAGGAATACCTCACCGAAGACCTAGCCATCGTCAGCCCATAACCCAACGATGAATCTCAGCGCGAGCGTGTCGCGCCAAGACTCATCGGAAGGATGTTCTCGGGTTCTTCGATGAGTTTCAGCGCGAGCGTGTCGCGCCAAGACTCATCGGAAGGATGTTCTCGGGTTCTTCGATGAGTTTCAGCGCGAGCGTGTCGCGGCGAAACTCATGGGAAGGGGGTTAGATCAGGCCGGACGCTTCGAGCCATTCGGTGGCCACTGCGTCGGACTCACGGAGCTCGATGTCGGTCTCGGTGTTCCAGGCCAACAGATCGGCGGTGGTGATCAACGCGCTGAGCTCGTCGAGGTCGGCACCCAGCTGGGCGCCGTAGGCGTCAAGCACTTCGGTGTTGATGATCGGCGCGATGTTCTGTGCCGGGTGCAGACCGAGGTCGTCTTCGAGCACCTTGAAACCGTTCTCGGCGATCTGCGGCGCTGTGGTGTTCCACTGGACAGCATCGACTTCCTCGGCGCTCAGGGCTTCGCCGAGCAGCGGGCCGAACTCAAGAGTGACGGTGTCGGCGAAGGTGATGTTGTAGAGGTCCGGGTCGGTGTAGCCAATAAAGCACTGTTCGCGTTCGAAACATGCCGCTGATCCGCCAAACACATAGTCGAGGCCGGCGACGTCGGAAATCGTGGTCGCCTCCGAATCGCCACGGACGACGAATGCATCACCATCGACCGCTGATGAATAGTTCAGCAAGGTGGCGCCGATGTCGGCGTAAGCCGGACCGATGAGCGCGGCGATCTCGTCGGGGTCAGCCGATGTTGGTGCATCAGGAACCAGGGCAGTGAGGGAGCCGCCGATGTAGTCGATGATCAGATCGACATCACCGTTCTGAATGCTGTCGATCGCTTCGGTGCGAAAACCAGCCGGAGTGAGGACTTCCACGTCGTATCCCTTCGCGTGAAGAAACTGTCCGTAGACCTCGGCAATGGTGACCGACTCACTGAAATCTTGGCCACGAAGACGAATGGTGGGACCATCCATCATTTCCATCTCTGTCGTGGGTACGTCACTGCCAGCGGGAGCGGAAGAATCCGTCGGAGCGTCAGTGGATGATGAGTCGTCGTCGGAGTCCGAGCCGCAGGCCGCAGCGACGAGGCCGAGGGCAACTAGGGGAGCCAGCAGTTTGACGGTTGCTCGCCGTCTGGTGGGGTTAGTTATCATCTTGTTCTATCTCCTTGTTGTCGAGCGAGCCGGCGGACGCCGGGCGGTAATACGATTCTTTCGAGAAGGACGAATATGAGTCCGGTGAGGGCGGCGAGTCCGCCGATGAGGATCATTCCCCCGATCACGAGGGTGTCGTTGTTTTGACCGAACCCATCACGAACATAGCGCCCCAGACCGTCTCCACCGAGGAATGCTCGGATTGGCTCGGTCGCCACCACCTGGATCGCGGCTACTCGGATGCCGCTCAAGACCACCGAGGCACCGAGAGCAAACTCAACCTTGGTGAGGATTGAAGTTTCGGAGTGTCCGAGCGCGCGAGCGGCATCAACGGTGCCGTCGGGGACCTGGCTGATTGCGGTATAGGTGTTCAAATAGATTGGAACGAGCGCGAGGAGCAGTAGTGCGATGAAGATCGGCCAAGGCTCAAACCCCCATCCTCGACGTAGCGACCAAGGAACCAGGAGCGCGGCGATGGCGAACGTCGGAACGGCACGGCTGATGCTCACCAACCAGGTCGTGGAAACTTCGGCTTTGCCGAAATGTGCGAGTGCAGCGGCGATTGGCACCGAAACGATCACTGCGACAATCGTGACAATTGAGCAGAGCAGAACTGTTTCCCAGAGTGAATCAAGAATGCCGCCTTTGTCGGTCCAGGTTCCGACGTCGAAGAACCAATCGACGAAGCCGATATCGCGTGGGACAGCCACTTGGCCGGGCAGTGGACGGGCCGAGTCGGGCATCAGGCCGCCGCCTTCTTCCGTCGTTGCCATGGCGAGAGGAGGAGCCCGATCCAGAGAATCAACGCGTCAAGCATGAGGGCCAGAATGATCGACAGCAATGCGCCAACGGTCATCGGTGTCCAGAAGGCGCGCCGCAGACCGTTGAAGATCAGTCGTCCCAGCCCGCCTTGCCCGATGATCGCGGCGACAGTTACCAATCCCACCGTCGACACAGTGGCAATGCGGATGCCGGTCATGATGAATGGCATCGCCAGGGGGAGCTCGACGCTCCACACCCGTCGTGCCGGGCTGAGCCCCATACCGTCGGCGGCATCGCGCACTGACTGAGGTACCGATTGAAAACCGGCGACGATGTTGGTGACCAGGATCAACAATGTGTATGCGGCGAGGGGGAGCACCGCGGTGACCCTTGAGAGGTTGCCGAATACTGGCGCCAGCAAGGCAAACATCGCCACGCTTGGCAAGGTGTAGATGAGGCTGGTCGTCGCTGTAATCGGCGTCATCGTCCACCGGAAGCGGAGCGCGATTGCCGCGAGAATTGTTGATACGACAAGACCCAAGGCCATCGCCAGCATGGTTAGCTCAAGGTGTTCTAGAAGCGCCTCTCGGATTTGGTCCCACTCCTCGTATACCCACTCCCAACGGATGATCGGGTTGCGCGCCTCGCCGAGCAGCGCTGCCCCGCTCAAGACGTATCACCCGCTAGGCCGCGACGAATTCCTTCGAGCGTGACGACGCCACCGAACTTGCCACCCTCATTGATTACCGCGGCGGATGTGTTCGACACCATGATGAGTTCCATCGCGCTGCGCAGCGTGCTCGTCGGTTCGACCTGTGCGGCGGGGAGTTGGCGTTCGAGGTCGGCAAGTGAACCTCCAGCGGCTTCGACAGCATCAAGTGCCGAGGCTTGAACCCATCCAAGGAACACGTCGTCTTCGGTTATTCCGAGCCAGGAGACTCCCTCGGCGGCGAGCACCTCGCGAGCCTCCCCAAATGTGGCCGCTATGGGCAGGATAGGACCCGTGTGGTGCGGGAGCGAAGAAACCAGATTCAGGTGCAGTCGCCGCAACCAGCGGTCCTCGCCGACGAATGTTCTGACGAAGTCGTTCGCCGGGGTGCGCATCAGATCGTCGGGTGCTGCCAGTTGTTCCAGGACGCCGCCGACATTAAGTAGTGCGATCTGATCGGCGACGCGTAGCGCCTCATCGACATCGTGAGTGACGAGCACGATGGTCTTGCGCACTTCGCTCTGCAGTTCGAGGAGTTGATCTTGTAGTCGAGCGCGGACGATCGGGTCGACGGCGCCGAATGGTTCATCCATTAACAACACCGGCGGATCGGCCGCTAGCGCACGAGCGACACCAACTCGTTGCTGTTGGCCGCCTGACAACTCGTCTGGGTACCGAGACAGCAAGTCGTGATCAAGGCCGACTAGAGAAGTTAGTTCTTCGACTCGTTCGGCAATGCGCTTCTTGTTCCAGCCCAGCATCTTCGGAACGGTGCCGATATTGCTGGCGATGCTGCGGTGCGGAAACAGCCCGACTTGTTGAATCACGTAGCCGATTCCACGCCGCAACTCTTGCGCCGGGATGTCCGCGACGTTGGTGCCGTTGATTTCAATCGTGCCGGAAGTCGGTTCAATAAGGCGATTGATCATTCGCAGGGTTGTGGTCTTGCCGCACCCCGAAGGCCCAAGTAGCGCAACGATTGACCCCTCCTCGATGTCGAGTGACAAGTCAGCGACGGCGGCTTCTGCCGAACCGCGAAACTCTTTCGTCACGCCGCTTAGGCGAATTGCGGCCCGGCTCGCGTTTATCTGTGACTCGGGGTCAGGAAATGAGTGCTGCACGGGACAGATGGTTGCCAATTATTGCGATAATCGTGATCGGAAGGTGATCAGGTGGCTTTCACGGCGTCAATTACCGATGCCCAACGCTCGGGGTCGCTGTCGTACGGGGCGTAGAAACTGATCCGCTGGATGATGTCACCGTACCGATTTGATAGCTCTGGCGCGACTGCCTCCGGCTTGCCTACTACGGCAAAGGTGTTGAGGATCTCGTCATTGATCAGGGCGCCCATGGCCTCCCATTCACCCTGCTTCGACAGTGAATTCAGCTCCTCCTGTAGCCCGCCCCAGCCGTGGATCTCGAGCACCTTGCGGTAGGCGGGAGTAGAGCCGTAGAACGCTATTTGCTGCCGGGTGGCCGTCGCGGCAGTTTCGATTTCGGCATCGGAGTTACCGGTGACCACGAAGGAAGGGCCGACGATTTCAAAACCCTCCATCGTCTTGCCAGCCTTGGCGCGACCTCGTTCGAGCGCCGGAAGTGTGACTTCTCGAAGGTACTTCTCAGTGGTGAAACCGTGGCAAATAAACCCGTCGCACACCTCGCCAGCAGCCTCTGTCATCAGCTCGCCAACACCTGCTAGAAAGATCTTTGGAGGACCGAACCCGTTGAGATCGGTGGCGGCCGGTGTGAAGAATGGCGTCATCAGTGTGTGGGTGTAGAACTGGCCTCGGAAGGCGAGTTTCTCGCCCGTCAGCCAGGTGTTCCAGATTGCGCGAATCGCCAGAATCATCTCGCGCATGCGGGCCGCCGGTTGGCTCCACTCCATTGAGAATCGTTTGGTGATGTGCGGTTTGATTTGGCTGCCGAGCCCGAGGATGAAGCGTCCGCCTGAATAGGCCTGCAAATCCCAGGCGGTGTTGGCAAGCGTCATTGGGTTGCGGGCGAAGGCCACCGCGATCGATGTGCCCAATTCAAGATCAGTGGTGTGCTCGGCTGCGAGTAGCAAGGGCAGGAACGGGTCGTGGGCGACCTCGGCGGTCCAAGCCCCGGAGTAGCCAGCGGCTTCGACCGCGGCAGCGTTTTCGGCGACGTTATGGAGGTTGCTACCGATGGAGCCGTCGATCTTCATGCCATGCGACCGTAGTCGGCGCGGTCGCTGCGCTTAGTTCTGGTCGCGCAGAAAGCGCTGGATCTCATCGGCAAGATCGTCGCCAGACTGCATCTCCAACTCGGGGCCTTGCTGGAGTTCTTCGTCGGTCGCCGTGTCGTAGATCTCTTCGAGTTGATGCAACATTCCGAGTCGTTCCTGGTTGTCGCCGATGGAGGCATTAATCCGGTCGCGTTGAGGCCCAACGTCGTTGCGAAGTTCCTCTGCTTCGAGCGTTATCCCGGTTGCTTCGGCGAGCCCGTCGAGCAATCCCACAGATGCTGCGGGATATGGCATCGCCGCGACATAGTGCGGCACCTGTACCCAAATTGTTAGCGCTGGGATCTTGCGGGCATGCATGGCATGTTCGAGTAACGCTGCCATCCCAGCTGGAACGTCGGCCGAACTGCGGATAAACGTGACCTTGGCAAGCGCATCGGTTGAGGGAGAGGAGCAAGACAGGCGCGACGGGCGAGTGTGTGGGGTTGCAAACGGGTAGGCGCCAAATGCCACCAACTGGGTGACGCCGAGGTCTTCTGAAATGTCGGCCACAATCCCGGCGAACTTCTTCCAGGCCATGTCGGGTTCGGGCCCCGTTAGCAGCAAGATGTCGCGGCCGTCAGGCGCGTACCCGGCACGTAGTTCGATGGTTGACCAGATCAGGTCGTTGTTCACTCCATCGCGCAACTCCATTACTGGCCGGCGGGCGCGGTAGTCGATGAACGTGTCGTCATCGAACCTGAGGATTGGACTGGTCTTACACTCTGACGACACAGCGTCCGCGGCGGCGGCGGCCGCACCGGCCGCGTCGATCCAACCGGAGAGCATCACAATGAGGATCGGCTCGTGAAGCATCGGCTCGTCAACGAGCCAATCGACGAGCCCGTCATGGTCGCGACCCGCAGCGTTACCTGACTGATCGGGGAGCTCAGTCATGAGAGCGACTCCAGAAACTGCTCGGCGTTGGAGGCTGCGGCTTCGACCTGAAGTTTGAAGGGCTCAAGCTGGTCTGGGCTCTTCTCGCCGAGGGCGCCACCGAGGTAACGCGAATACACACCCTCAAGGATGCAGGCGAGTTTCCAATAAGCGAATGCCACATAGAAATCGAGCTGCGAAATATCGCGGCCGGAAATTTCGGCATAACGGTCGGCGAGCTGACGCCGATCCCAGAAGCCCGGCGCGGTGGTGGCCGACGCGGTCCAGGGCGATCCAGTGTCACCAGGGCCGGTCCAGTACACCTGCAATAGGCCGATGTCGGCCAGTGGGTCGCCGAGTGTGCAGATCTCCCAGTCGAGCACCGCGACTACTTCGCCATCGCCATCGACCATGCAGTTGTCGAGCCGGTAGTCGCCGTGGACGATTGTTGCCGGACCCTGTTCGGGGATGCGCCTGCTGAGTTCGTGATGGACTCGGTCGACTACTTCGAGGTCACGGGTTTTGCCCAGGTTCCATTGCCCGTACCAACGCTTTAGCTGCCGGGCGATGTATCCCTCATGGCGACCTAGATCATCGAGACCAGCGGCTCCTAGATCGACGTTATGAATAGTGGCCATTGTGTCGACCAGAGATCGGCTGGCGTTACTGCGCGCCGTCTCGCTGAGGATCGATGTCGCAGCATCTGCTTCGCGCAATACGTGCCCATCAACAAAACCCATCACGTAGAAGGGAGCATCGTTGACGCTCGTGTCGTCGCAGAATCCTTTGATTGGCGGTACCGGTACTGACGAAGCTTGCAGGCCAGAAATGATCCGATGCTCACGACCCATATCGTGCGCGCTGGCTAGCACGTGACCAAGCGGCGGGCGGCGCAATACCAGGCGTTGACCATCTGCTCCAGTCACCGCATAGGTGAGGTTTGAATGCCCCCCAGCGATCAGCTCGAATGAGAAGGGGCCACGTGCGTTCTCCACGTTGTTCTGCAGCCAGGCCGAAACGCGCTGCTCGTGAATCCCGTCGATGTCGCTCATCCCAAACTGAGAGTAGCGATCACGTACCGGTATCGTTGCTTTCATGGCATTTATTGATGCGACAGACGCGACGTTCCAAACTGAAGTCGTTGAAAAGTCCAGTGAAATCCCCGTCGTCGTCGATCTTTGGGCGCCGTGGTGCGGGCCTTGTAAGACGCTCGGGCCGATGATCGAGAGGATCATCGACGCTACCGGCGGCAAGGTGTTGCTAGCCAAGGTGAATGTTGACGAGAACCCGGGTTTGCACGAGGCATTTCAGGTGCAATCGATTCCGGCTGTGTACGCGCTTAAGGATGGCGCCGTCGTCAATGGCTTTATGGGTGCTCAACCCGAGCAGGCGATCCAGGAATTCGTTGATTCGTTGATGCCAACCGAGCAACAAACCGCGGTCACTGAACTGGTTGCCGCTGGCGACGAGGCCAGTCTCCGATTAGCGCTCTCGATGGAGCCGTCCCACGAAGACGCGATTGTCAAACTCGCCGAGTTGCTGATTGCCGACAAGCACCAAGATGAGGCGTTGGCCTTATTGGAACGGATCCCCGAATCTGACCGCACTCGCCACGTTGCTGCATTGGCTCGGGTCGGTGACGTACCGGTTGATGACGACTACGACGAGCAGCTCACCGCTCTGCTGAATCAAGTCAAAGGAGACGATGAGGCGCGCCAGCAGTTCGTCGATCTCCTCGAGATGATGGGCGCTGACGATCCGCGAACCAGTGAGTACCGCCGTCGCCTGACAGCACGGCTCTATTAAAACCAATACCATCGGCTGACAATGAGCCGCTCAATGGCCCCCGAGGTTGATGCACTCGCTCAAGTGCTTCCAACGGAGCGTCTCAATGAGCGTGGGATGCCGACGCGTGAG
>JAHRVJ010000062.1 GCA_019090765.1 Ilumatobacteraceae bacterium | reverse complement strand
GAACGGGGAGGGTGCCTATGAGGCGTTCATGGAGGAGGCTGATGCAGCTGGCCTCAATGTGGTGGTTGAGCAGCCAATCGACGTGTTCCCGTCGACATGCTCGAACGAGGTCAGCGTGATGCAAGACGCTGGCGTGGAGATGTTGTACATCATCAGTGCTTCGCTGCCCGCGATTTGCATGATCCGCGGAGCGCGCGAGGCTGGCTACGAGCCCGACACGTGGCTGAGCTGTGCCCACTGCTGGAACCTCGACCTTGTAGCCAAGGCTGTCGACCGGCTACCCGAGAACTCAGTTGCATTCGGCTGGACCACGACACTTGAAACCGAAGCTGGCGAGGAGTTCTCAGAGGTTGTCCACGAGTTCGTCCCCGAGGCCACGGAAAAGGACGTCGATATCAATGCTCTCATCGGTTATGCCCCCGGACAGTTGCTGCTTGCTGGGCTTGAAGCTGCTGGGCCGAATCTCACCCGGGATGGGTTTCGCGAGGCGATGGAGACCAGCGTCTCTGGAGTCGAGACCGGATATGGCTCTCCACCGGTCTTCGGCCCGGGTGACCGCAGTGGGCCACTGAGCGTGAGCCTGTGGGGACCCGGGACGCGTATCGCCGATGGTGAGGAAGTTGCCACCTGGGTGACTCTCGATCCGATCTGGCGAGACGAGTTCTAACCCCACATCTGCGGAACTAGCCCGTTTGTATGTGGTTTTCGGGCGCGATGCGCCGAAAAACCACACACAAACGGGGGATATGGGGGCGCGCGCTTGGCGCGCTAGAGGGTGAAGCGCATTGCTGCGATGAGCGCACCGGGGAGCCTGCTGCTCATCGTCGAACGCTCCACATAGGTCGACGCGTCGAGCAGTACCTCGGCCTCGTCGGTGAGACCTTCGAGCTGATCGCCAAGCAGGTGGTATGCGGTGTCGTCGAAGCGCAATGCGTTGACTGGTGCGACGATCTCTCCATCTTCCACCCAGAAGGTCGCGAAACGGGTCATCCCGGTCGCGCGACAAGCGGCCTTGTCGGAGAAGTTCGTATACCACAGGTTGCCGACGAACAGGCCTGTGTCGAGCGCCTCACTGACCTTGGTCGTTGGCACGCTGCCGACATCGATCGACAACGATTCCGGGTACTCGTCGTTGGATGCACCGTTGGTTTCGACTCCGTACTCCTGGGCCGAGCGGGGCGATACGAGAGTGTCGGTGTACTCACCGCCGGTGATCAGTGGCACCTGAGTGGGGCGAATGAAACCAGCAGATTGGAAGTTGGGCGCAACCCCGCCAGCGGTGTCTTCGCTGATGTTCAGAAGTGGCGAGAGCGAAGCGTCGTCGGCAATCATCCTGAGCAGTGGTGTCTGTCGGGTCTCATGGGCTCGGATGCCGAACGCTCCGTAAGCGGACATCAAGACCACTAGCTCTTCCATCGCCCGCGGGGCGAGATAGGTGCGGTACTCACCTGGTGACAGGTCCACCGGATCTCGTTCGAGCGCCGCAAGCTGACGGGCCGACCAGTCCACCTTGCTGGCGAAGGCCTCGTCGTCCCATTCGAACCCGGCATACAAGTTCTTGGCGGCCTTGTCGGCTTGCAGATAGAAGCACCAGTCGAGATTGAACGAGGCAGACTGAAACCAGTTGCGCTGGCCGAGCGAGTTGGCGAAGCCGCTGAACGTGTCACCCGCTGCAAAGATTCCGACAAGGTCGCGGCCTTGGCCGGCCGCGCGAATGTCCGCAAGGGCGGCTTCAGGTGACGGCATCATTCCCCGCTCAATCCGCTCGGTGGAGGTCAGCTCGGTGTTGAACAGCAGGAATGGATCTTCGCCAACAAGGCGACGTTGCTCGCGGAGCTGCGCCAGTAGCGCGGTTACTCGGGCATCATCGACGGAGCGTTCACCGGTGAGCTGGATCGCCCCACCTACGTGGCGCCGACCCTCGATGAGATCAACCGTTAGTCGTTGCTGACAGATCGTGCCTGCCTGGCGAACCTCGCTCTGGTTCAACCGGATGAAGTCCGTTCGTTCCCCGGTGACATTGGCCAGCAACACCTCATCTCCAACCAAGCGGGAGGTGGCGGCGGTTACCAAGTCGTCGAAATAGTTGTGATGATCGGTAGTCACAGCTCGCCTCCGAACACTTCGACATCGGCAAACAGACATTCCGGCGAAGCATGACCTGTGCCAATCATCTGATTGAGTTCGCCTTTGCCGCAGTTCGGTGTGCCCATCACGGTGAAGCTGTCTTGATCGGCGACACCTTTCAGATTGCGCCAGAACGTTCTTGAGATGCCCCGATAGCTGGGGTTGCGGACAGTGCCGACGATCTCCCCATTCTCGATTCGTTGCCCGTATTCGCAACCGAATTGAAACTTGTTGCGGCTGTCATCGATTGACCAGGAGTTGTTGGTATGGAGGTAGACGCCGTGGTCAATCGATGCGATCAATTCGGCAACGGTTGAATTGCCTGGTTCAACGTTGAGGTTGGCCATTCTGTCGATGGGTGGGCGGTTCCACCCAACGGCGCGGGAGTTAGCTACTCCGGCCAGTCCGCTGCGGGCTTGGGAGATGGCTCCCCCTAAGCCCCGCTTCAGGACACCGTTTTCGATCAGGTGTTGGCGTTCGGCGGGGGTGCCGTCGTCGTCAAAACCGTAGCTAGCGAGCTGGCCAGGAACTGTTGGGTCGAACGTGACGTTCAGCAGTTCGGATCCGTACTGGAACGTCCCGAACATGTCTGGGGTGACAAAGCTGGTTCCGGCGTAGTTGCGCTCGTCGCCGAGGATGCGGTCGAGTTCGAGCGGGTGGCCGATCGACTCATGGATCTGGAGCACCATCTGGTCGGGTGCGAGCAGCAGGTCCATCTTGCCAGTCGGGCAGTTCGGAGCAGATAGGAGTTCGACGGCCTGCTCGGAGATGCGAGTAGCGGCGTCACCGAAGCCGTACCGACCCAACACTTCCACGCCGCCCTGCCCACAAAACGCGTTGGCGCCGAACGTACGCGTCTGGGTGTTGGTGCCTTCGTTGGCTGTGGCTCGCAGGTGGGGGTAGACGAACCGGAACCGCTGCTCGATGCGCGCTCCGCCGGAGGTGATGAACAGTTGATCAACCTCACGTTTCGCGAGCGAAGCCTTCCAGTCGACGATGCGGTCGTCGGTTCCGAGGAGTCGTGACTGTTGTTGGAGCAGCTCAAGTCGGTCATTGAGCGGCAGCGTCTCCCAGTCGATCTCGACTGGCGAGATGTAGCTGCCGGTGGGGTGATCGGTCGGGGGATCGGTCGTGACCATCGACCCGGTGGTGAGCTTGGCCCAATGCGATGCTCTCTCGACCGCTGCATTGAGGCCTGCCTCACTGAGGTCGGCGGTTGCCGCGTAGCCGAGCCCGCCCTGATCCCAAACCGAGATCATCACGCCAGAGTCGAAGTCGTTGAAGATCGGTTCGATCTGATCGTTGCGCACCGATAGGTGTTCGGAGCGCTCATCGACGAGTCGTGCCGACGCGTAGTCAGCGTCCGCTGGCAACGCTCGTCGCAGCCGATCTTCGAGGGCACTCGACTCAATCAGGAGTTCGGTCATCCTGCGAGGGTACGGCGCGTTGTTGGCACTGGACGATCGGGGCTTGACGGGATTGCGGAAGACCATCACCACCGCGTTTGGAGTGCCGACGTCGAAGTTGGTGGTTCTGTTGCCGGGCCAGCGATGATGGTGCGGTGAATCGCACTAATGGTCCTGGCCTCATCGCCGCCGGCAAGTCTCTTCGGTGGGGGGTAATCGGGCTCCTGGCGGTCGTCGCCGTCGCGTCCTGTACTTCAGATGAAGTCGAAGATGAGGGTGCGGCGGAGGGCATCGACTTGGGTTCGCTTTCGGCTACCACCGATGTTCCATCACGCGCCGACAGTCCTGCGGACGCGGGATCTTTCCGGGTCGTTTCCGTAGCCGATGGCGACACACTCAGAGTTGCCGGCTCTGGTGGCGAGCAGAAGGTGCGCATCCTCGGCATCAACACCCCCGAATCGGGAGAGTGCTTCAGCGAGGAAGCGACGGTCGCGCTTGAGGGCCTCGTCGACGGAACCGACCTCGTGCTCGTTTCTGACGTGACCGATCGTGACCGATTCGACCGTCTGCTGCGATACGTCGAGACTGCCGACGGTGTCGATGTGGGCGCTGAGCTTGTGGCCGGTGGATACGCCATAGCGCGCCGATTCGAACCCGACGTGGCTCGCGCCGACCGATACGCGGAACTGCAAGAACAGGCTCGCCGTGACGAGATCGGGCTCTGGGCTGACAACGCTTGTGGAGCGCGGGCAGTTGAAGGAGATGTGATCGAAATCTTCGTTAACGCGAATGCGCCGGGAGATGACGAGCAGAACTTGAACGGCGAGTGGGTTGAGATCGCCAACATTACTGACGAGACGATCGACTTGGGCGGCTGGGAGATCGGTGATGAGTCGTCATCGCACCGCTACACCTTCGGTCAGTTCACACTGCCAGCAGGGCAGTCGGTGACTATCTACTCCGGCTGCGGATCTGACAATTCGAGCGAATTGTTCTGGTGCGACGGCCTCGGCCCGGTGTGGTCGAATGCTGGTGACACAGTCTTCATCCGCGACCCCAACGGCAACCTCATCGCCCTCCACCCATACGGCGACTCCGCCTAATCAAACGGGAGGGGTCTGACCCCTCCCGTTTGATTCGGGGCTCGGGACTTTGTTCCCTACGCCCAGCCTCGCCGTCCAGGGATAATTACAGCTGTTAAGTAATCGCTGAGTCTTTGACTTAGAGATTTTCAGGTATTCGAACCAACAGCTCGGAAGAGGGACATGCGCCGTCAAAGGCCGTCAGGCGGAAAGAGTCCAAGAACCACCCTCGTACCGTTCGGGCTAATCGCGATCAGTGTTTTCGTCGCGATTGCAACCGGGACCTCGTCGTCTCCCACCGAAGCCCAAGATGTTTCTGGAGCTGACCTCTACGCAGCGAACTGCGCTGGATGCCACCAGGCGAATGGGGAAGGTCTGCCCGGAACGTTCCCGCCGCTCGCGGAAAACCCGGGCGCCGCCGACCCCGAGTACGTGGCAACAGTGATCACGGATGGAAAGTCCGGGCCGATCGAGGTTCTTGGAGAGACCTACAACTCCGCCATGCCAGCCATTGCTGGCCTCTCCGACAATGAACTCGACGCACTGGTCGACCACGTCGTCGGGCTCGCCGGAGGCGGCGAGTCACCTGACCCGGTTGATCCCGTAGACCCTGCGGAGCCGCCCGAACCCGGTGACATCGACGATGGGCACGACCTATTCATCGGCCGCAACCGGTTCGATGAGGGCGCGACGGCGTGCGCTTCGTGCCACACCGCCGGGGAGGTCGGCAACTTCGGCGGCTCGAGTCTTGGCCCCGATCTCACCGACGCCTACGAAATATTGGGTGGAGATGCAGGCCTGAGCGCCTGGCTTGCCAATCCTCCCGCCCCGACGATGACCCCGATCTTCTCCGACCGGCCCCTGACCGACGAAGAGATCGCCGACCTGGTCGCCTTCCTTGCTGATGCACCCAATCAAGACCGTCCGTCGGACAACGTCGACTGGCTGCTGATTGGCGGACTTTCCGGACTCGCCGTCCTGATTGCTGGCATGGCCATTGCCTGGCGTGGGCCGCGCCGCACATATGTGGACACCTTGAGGAGAAAGCAATGAGCCGTTGGAGCCGCGACACCGTTGACCCGGGCGCACGAAAGTGGGAGGAGTTCTACCGCAACCGCTTCCAACACGACAAGCGCGTGCGTACCACCCACGGCGTCAACTGCACCGGCAGTTGTTCGTGGGAGGTATTCGTCAAAGACGGGATCGTCACCTGGGAACTGCAGGCCACCGACTACCCCGAACTTGAAGAAGGGCTTCCTCCTTACGAGCCACGCGGGTGCCAGCGAGGGATCTCATACTCCTGGTATCTGTACGCACCGACACGGGTGAAGTACCCGTACATCCGTGGCGTCCTGCTGGATATGTACCGGTCGGCCAAGGAGGAGTACCTCGGCGACACCGTCGCGGCATGGGCCAGCATCCAGGAAACACCTGAGTGGCGCGAGCGCTACCAGCAGGCCCGCGGTAAGGGCGGCTTCCGGAGGGCCAGTTGGGACGAGGCCCTTGAAATTTGCGCCGCCTCAACCATCTATACGATTCAGAAGCACGGTCCTGATCGGGTCGCTGGCTTCTCCCCGATTCCGGCGATGTCGCAAGTTAGCTACGCCGCCGGCAGCCGGTTCATGTCGCTGATCGGCGGCGTCGTGATGAGCTTCTACGACTGGTACTGCGACCTGCCTCCGGCATCGCCCGAAGTGTGGGGCGAGCAAACCGACGTTCACGAATCAGCCGATTGGTTCAATGCCCGATTCATCGCAGGGATGGGCGCCAACCTCAATATGACGCGCACGCCAGACGCGCACTTCATCTCCGAGGTTCGCCACGCTGGAGCCAAGCTCGCCGTGTTCAGCCCCGACTTCTCCCAGGTTTCGAAGTTTGCCGACTGGTGGATCCCGTCTCACCCGGGCCAAGACACCGCTTTCTGGCTAGCAGTGAATCATGTGCTGCTCACCGAGTTCTATCGCGACCGCGAGGTCGAGTACTTCCAGGACTACGCCAAGCAATACACAGATCTGCCGTTCCTGATCGAGATCAAAGACCGCCAGCCCAACAAGTATCTCCGAGCCGACCGGCTCGATCGCTACGCAGACTGCGAGAACGGTGAGTGGCGACTACTGATGTGGGATGAGGAGGCCAACGAGCCGCGGATGCCAAACGGCAGTGTCGGCGACCGCTGGGCCACCGAAGAAAAGGGCAAGTGGAATCTCAAGCTGCACGACAGCGTGCTCGACGAGCCAATCGCTCCCCAGTTGAGCTTCATCGAAGGCGGCGATGGATCCACCGAGGTCGACCTTGAGTTCTTCGGTAGCGAAGGCAAAATCACACGGTCGGTACCGACCCGCACGATCCAGACAGCCGATGGTCCGGTCACCGTCACGACGGTCTTCGACCTCTTGAACGCACGCTTTGGCGTCGACCGCGGGCTCAAGGGGTTCGATGCGTCGGCCTACGACGACACCGACGTGCCCTACACCCCGGCATGGCAGGAGCAATACACCGGCATCCACCGCGACACCGTCATCAAGTACGCCCGCGAATGGGGACGCAACGGCGAACTCACCAACGGCAAGAACATGATCATCATCGGGGCTGGCGCAAACCACTGGTACCACAACAACCTGCTGTACCGCTCAGGAATCACTGCGCTGATGTTGACCGGATCGGTTGGTGTCAACGGCGGCGGGCTCGCCCACTACGTCGGCCAAGAGAAGTTGGTCTGCCATGCCTCGTGGGGAGCGATTGCGATGGGCCAGGACTGGGGTATGGCGCCGCGCCAGCAGAACACCCCGTCTTTCCACTACGTGCACTCCGATCAGTGGCGCTACGAGCGCGGCTACCGCGACTACGACTCGCTGCCCGACGGCCACCCCGAGAAGTTCGATCACACCATTGACCACCAGGCTCGTGCGGTCAGGCAAGGTTGGCTGCCGTTCTTCCCACAGTTCAAAGAGAACCCGATCGACGTCGTTCGCAAAGCCAAGTCGCGAGGCGCCGAGTCGGACGAGGAAATCACCCAGCAAATCGTCGAGCGCTTGAAGTCCGGCGACCTTGAATTCTCGATCGACGACCCTGATGCGCCCGAAAACTGGCCAAGGACCTGGTTCATCTGGCGCGGCAACGCGATCGGGACCTCGGCCAAGGGCCACGAGTTCTTCATGCGCCACTACCTGGGCACCAAGTCGACCGCGATCGCGGCCGAGCCCGAAGATCATGGTGTTGCCGAAGTGACAGTTCGGCCCGACGCCCCGATCGGGAAGATGGACCTCGTTGTCGATCTCAACTTCCGGATGGACACCACCGCGCTCTACTCCGACATCGTCCTGCCTGCCGCTACTTGGTACGAAAAGGACGACATCAACTCGACGGACATGCATTCGTTCATCAACCCGATGCAGGAAGCAGTCGCCCCGGCATGGGAATCGAAGCCCGACTGGAACATCTTCACCGAACTCGCCAAGAAGATGTCGGAGATGGCCGGCGGCAGACTTCCCTCGGAAGTCCACGACGTGATCATGCAGCCGCTGGCTCACGACACCCCCGACGAGATGGCCCAACCAACCGTTGGTGACTGGCGAACCGGTGAAGTCGAGGCGATACCGGGCAAGACGATGCCGAAGTTCAAGGTCGTCAAGCGCAACTACGCCAAGCTGTACGAGCAGATGACATCGCTTGGCGAAGGTGTCCGCAAGAACGGCGTCGGCGCCCATGGCCTGCGAGTCTCGGTCGAGGAGTTCTACGACGAACTCGCCCGCAAGCAACCAGACGAACGCACTCGCGACAGCGAGGGGCCTCTCCGCCCAAGGCTTGCTCGTGGCCGAGACGTCGCCGAGGCAATCCTCGCTCTTGACCCTGCGAGCAACGGCGAGTTGGCACACCGAGCATTCGAAGCCGAAGAGGCCAAAACGGGCCTTGAGCTATCGCATCTAGCTGCGGGCCAGCGCGATACGAGAATCAGCTTCGCCGATCTCATCTCGCAGCCACGCCGAGTCCTCACGACTCCAACTTGGAGCGGAATCATCCGCAAGGGCCGCCCATATAGCCCCTTCACCCTCAACGTCGAAGAGCTAGTTCCGTGGCGCACCCTGACAGGACGACAGCACTTCTACCTCGACCATGAGCAGTACCTCGACTGGGGCGAGGAACTCCCGGTGTATAAGCCACGTCCTGACCACACGATGCTGAATGAAACCGAGCAGTCGCTAGCGGAGGATCAAGACGGCCGGATGTTCAACTACATCACACCGCACGGGAAATGGTCGATTCACTCGACCTATTCCGAGAACGAACGAATGATGACCCTGTCACGCGGTGGATATCCGATCTGGATCAACGCCAAAGACGCTGCCGCTCTCGGAATTGCCGACAACGACTGGGTCGAGCTGTACAACGACAACGGCATCTACGTCCAGCGCTGCACGACATCATCTCGCATTCCGACTGGCACTGTCTTCGTGTATCACGCCACCGAACGAACCGTCGGCATTCCGATCACCCGCCGCGACGGCAAGCGGGCGGGCATGAACAACTCACTCACCAGAACCCGTCTGAAGCCCGTGCTGATGAGCGGCGGATACGCACAGTTCTCTTACGCCTTCAACTACTGGGGCCCTACCGGCGTCAATCGTGACACATTCGTCTACCTGCGACGTGTCGATCCGCCTAGCTACAAGGAGGCCGGCCAATGAGGGTGCGCGCTCAGATGAGCATGTTGTTTCACCTCGACAAGTGCATTGGTTGCCATACCTGCTCAGTCGCCTGCAAGAACCTGTGGACCGACCGTGATGGCGCCGAGTACATGTGGTGGAACAATGTCGAGACCCGCCCGGGTACTGGATACCCGACAGGCTGGGAAGATCAGGAGCACTACAAGGGCGGCTGGCACCGCGACAAGAAGGGTCGCCTCAAGCTGATCTTGCACTCCAAGGGTGGTGGCGTCGCCAAGGCGTTCTACAACCCCGCACTCCCAGAGCTCGACGACTACTACGACCCGTTCACCTTCAAGTACGGCGACCTCTTCAGCGCACCCCCATCTGAACAGCAGCCGACAGCAATCCCGATCTCGAAAATCACTGGCGAGCCAGTCGAGATCTCAAGTGGCCCCAACTGGGACGACGACCTGGGCGGTTCCGACCTCTACGCCAGGAACGACCCTTCGATGGACGGCGTCGACGACGTCGTCCGGGCACAGATGGAAGAGATCGAACGGGTCGTCTTCAACTATCTACCAAGAATCTGCAACCACTGTCTCAACCCGTCGTGCCTCGCCGCTTGCCCGAGCGGCGCGATCTACAAGCGAGACGAGGACGGCGTTGTCCTCGTCAACGAAGACAAGTGCCGCGGCTGGCGGATGTGCGTCTCGGGCTGCCCCTACAAGAAGGTGTACTACAACTGGAACTCTGGCAAATCCGAGAAGTGCATCTTGTGCTTCCCACGGCTGGAAACAGGTCAAGCACCAGCTTGTGCGCACTCTTGCGTTGGGCGCATCCGTTATATGGGCGTGCTCTTGTACGACGCCGACAAGATCGCAACATCAGCAGCATTGCCCGACGATGAACTGCTCGACGCGCAGCTCGACATGATCCTCGACCCCTCCGATCCTCAGGTGATCGCGGCCGCAAAGGCAGCAGGGATCGACCCAGGGTGGATCGACTCGGCCCAGCGCTCGCCGATCTACAAGTTCGTCAAGGAATGGGGGATGGCCTTCCCGCTACATCCCGAATACCGCACCGAAGCAATGATGTTCTATGTTCCGCCGCTGTCACCGGTGATGAGCACGATCGAGCAGAACTTCGTGAAGCTCGACATTCCCGACGAGCGCCGCGATTTCGAGCTACTCGAAGAACTCGACAAAGCCCGGATGCCATTGGAGTATCTCGCCAACCTCTTCACGGTCGGCGATTCTGATCGCATCCGTCGAGTACTGCGGATCATGCTTGCGGTGCGCACATACAAGCGGCGCCAAAGCGTCGACGGAGTGATCGACGAAACCACCATCGCGCTCCTCGATGACGTCGGCATAACTGAGAACATGGCCGAAGCCATCTATTCAATGACCACCACCCCCACGGTTCAAGATCGCTTCGTACTCCCGCCGTATCACCGTGAGATGTCGCTCGAAGACGTCGGCGATCCGCTCACAGCGAAGGGCGAGACGGGCTTCGGGTTCCTTCAGTCGCCGAGGAGGGGGGCGTGATGAAGTCCACCGAACTAGTCGCATTCGGGTTTTGCTACCCGACCCCCTGGGCTGCCACATACCTAGAGCAGATGATCGCAGAGGAGACGAATTCCGAAGTAAAGCGCCACATGCACCGCTTCATCGAGGAGGTTGGCTCGCTCTCCATGGGCGCATGGGAAGAACTACATACTGAGACGCTCGACCTCGACCCCAAGTTTGTGCCCTATGTCGGCCATGTCGCTTGGGGAGAGAACTACCGACGAGGCGCCTTCATGGCCGACCTGAATGCCGCGATGAGAGAGACCCAAGTCGACTTGGGTGGCGAGCTCCCCGACCACATCGAGCCAGTGCTGCGCTACCTCGCCGCGACCGACTCGCCTCTCGATGACCTAGTCGAAGTACTACCTGCGGTGATCGCCGAGATGAACGACGTGCTCAAGAAGGCAGACCCCAACAGCCCATACTGCCATCTGCTCGCAGCAACACTGGCGTGTGCTGGCAATCGTCCCGTCAAGATCGGAGGCCGACGGTGAACACCAATGACGTCCTATTCGGCGTATTGCCCTACGTAGCGGTGACACTCGCGATTGTCGTCGGCGTCGTCCGTTGGCGGCGCGCGCCCTTCACTGTGTCATCGCTGTCATCGCAGCTGTTGGAGAGCCGCAAGCTGTATTGGGGTTCGATCTCCTTTCACTGGGGCCTGACAATCATCCTCCTCGGCCACCTCCTGGCGCTGATCGTTCCACGAGGCTTCGAACTTTGGAATGGAGAACCAGTTCGTCTCTACCTACTCGAACTGACCGGCCTCGCCCTCGGGCTATGGGCCGCATTCGGGATCACGATTCTGATTATCCGTCGACACACAAGTGCCCGCGTCCGCCGGGTGACAAGTCCCATGGATGTCGTTGTGCTGCTGGTCATTGCCACACAGATAGTCAGCGGGATCTGGATTGCCGTCGGCTATCGCTGGGGCTCGTATTGGGGTACCGGAGTCTTCGTGCCCTACGTGCGCTCACTGCTGTGGTTCCAACCCGAACCTGACTATGTGGACCCTCTCCCGCTGGTGTTGAAGATCCATGTGTTGGCCTTCTTCGCCTTCCTTGCGGTCTTCCCCTTCAGCCGCCTGATCCACATCATCACACTGCCTCTCCAGTACCTGTTCCGACCATGGCAGAAGGTGATCGCCAACCGCGAACCCCCTGCCGCCGAATACGTCTCCAACAACCCTCGAACAAAGCAACTCCAATAACCAATAACCAACAAGTGCCCCCAGGACTGAACAGAAATGTCTGACACCCCCCCACCGAACGACAGTCAACCAGTAGCAACCAACGCCCCAGCTGGCGACGACGACGCACCGAAGCTGCTCGATTTCCAGCAGGAGAGAATTCGGGTTCTCCACTACACATGGATTGCGTTCTTCATGACGTTCTATGTGTGGTTCAACCTGGCCCCGCTCGCCACCACGATGCGCGACGACATCGATTGGTTGACCAAAGAGCACATCAAGATCCTGCTCATCGCGAATGTCGCGTTGACAATTCCTGCCCGAATCGTGGTGGGCACGCTGATCGATCGATTCGGAGCGAGAATCGTATTCAGCTGGTTGATGGTGATCATGGCAATCCCCGCAATTGTGTTCGCCTTTGCCGACACCTTCACCCAGATGATGATCTCCCGGCTGGCAATGAGCTGCGTCGGAGCCGGCTTCGTGGTCGGCATCAAGATGGTTGCCCAGTGGTTCCCGCCCAAGTACATCGGTCGAACCGAAGGCTTCTACGCCGGCTGGGGCAACTTCGGTTCTGCATGGGCTGCAATGACACTGCCCTGGGTCGCGCTGACCTTCTTCGGCGATTGGCTGGGGCTTGGCGAGAGCGCCTGGCGTTGGGCAATGGTCCTCAACGGCGTGGTGATGGGCGTCTACGGAGTCATGTACTACTACCTGGTGAAAGACGTGCCAGAAGGGCGGACGCTCGAGAAGACCAAGAAGGCCGAGCCGATGATGATGACGTCCTACTGGGACCTCACCCAGTACCTGTTCTGGTCGATTCCACTGTTCGGCGCGCTTGGCCTACTGGCGTGGCGAGTGTCCAACGTTGAGGTCAACGATGACGTCATCTTGAGCAAGTCTGGGTTGTACGTGGTCTACGCGGCTCTTGCGCTGATGTACGCCGTGCACGTCGTGCGCACCTTGCAGGTCAATCTTCCGTATCTGAAAGCCGGCGTACCAGAGGAGGAGAAGTATCACTTCGGCAGCGTGGTTGCCTTGAACTCCACCTACTTCGCCAACTTCGGGGCTGAACTCGCTGTCGTGTCGATGTTGCCGGCGTTCTACGAGAACGTCTTCGAACCGCTGACAAACGGGGCTGGGCAGCCAATCGTGACCGCCACAGTGGCCGGCTTTGTGGCAGCGTCGTTTGCATTCGTAAACCTCGTTGCCCGCCCGCTCGGTGGCTACCTGTCCGACAAGCTCCCGAACCGCAAACGAACGATGCTCGGCTACATCCTTGGCATCGTTGCCGGCTTTGTCCTCATGGGACTCATCGCCAAGTGGATGCCCGGAGTTGACGACGACGGTCTCCGAAACCTGGCACCGGCCTTCGGTGGGATTACCTGGCTAGTCATCGCAGTCCTCTTCACGGTCGGCGCTTCGATCTTCGTGCAAGGCGCTGAGGGTGCAACGTTCGCAATCATCCCGATGGTCAACAAGCGGATGACCGGTCAAGTCGCTGGTATGGCTGGCGCCTACGGCAACGTCGGGGCGGTCGTCTACCTGGTTGTCTATTCCCTCGTCGACGCCAGGACCTTCTTCTTCATTCTCGCCGCGGGCGCATTCGTCAGTTTCGCAATCACGCTACTGATGCTCGAGGAACCCAAGGGGGCCTACGCAGCGGGCTTCGACGATGAAGGCGACGAAACCAATCCCCCGGTCGATGCGTCGGCCACAGAGGTCTAAAGGAACAAGAGCTGGGCCCGCGTTCTAAGCGGTGTCCCGAAGCAATAGGAGAGGTAAATGGCAGACATCACCGAATGGGATGTAGAGAACGAAGAGTTCTGGGAAAAAACGGGCAAGAAGGTAGCCACGCGGAACCTTTGGGTCTCGATCCCAAGCCTGCTCTGCGGGTTCGCAGT
>JAHRVJ010000061.1 GCA_019090765.1 Ilumatobacteraceae bacterium | reverse complement strand
GAGATGTGATCAATGCTCGCGGCGCGGTTGGCCAGTACAGCGGGGTGGTGCACCGAAGTCGGCGCGACGAGAGAGCCAACACGGATCCGTTCGGTGACCGCGGCGATCGCCGGTAAGAGTGCCCAGCACTCATGCACATCGCCGTCTTGAACATCTTCGCTGCCCGTGTTGGGCATGTAGTGGTCGGCGTACCACATGCCATGCCAGCCGTCGGCGTCGGCCATCCGGGCCAGGTCGAGAATCTCAGCGGTCGGTCGACTTGAGTTAGGCCACAGAGAGAACTTCATGCGCTGACCGTATCCGGCCGCATGGGCGGGCGGCGTAAACTCCTCATGCGTGGGAGACGAGCAACAGCAGGATGCTGCCCAGGGCCTTTGGGAGGAGCATGCAGAATGGTGGATCGATGGCTTCACCGACGGCGCGGACCCAGAATACGACGAACAGATCCTGCCGCTGGCGAGAACCGAACTTGATGGCTTCAAGACGATCCTCGACATTGGTTGCGGCGATGGTCAGATCAGCCGAGCACTAGCTGCTCAAGGGTCGAGTGTTGTTGGAATCGATCCCACTTGGAACCAGATTCGGGTTGCGAAGGAACGTGGACCTGCCGGACCGTTTCTGCGCGCTGGTGCTGATGGGCTGCCGTTCGCCGATGCCAGCTTCGAGGCGGCCGTTGCCTGCCTCGTGTTTGAGCACATCGATGAGCTTGAGGAATCGATTGCCGAAGTGGCGCGAGTTCTCAAACCCGACGGCCAGTTCAGCTTCTTCTTGAATCATCCACTGTTGCAGACACCTGGAAGCGGGTGGATCGACGACCATATGGTCGACCCGCCTGAGCAGTATTGGCGGATTGGCCCTTACCTGGTTGAGCAGGAGTCTGTTGAGCAGGTGGAAATGGGCGTCTTCATCCGCTTCATCCATCGCCCGTTGTCGCGGTATATCAACGCGCTGGCTGAGCAGGGTCTCATGCTCGAAAGAATGCTTGAGCCACGCCCGCCCGATGGTTTTCTAGATCAGGCCTACGAGTACACGGAGGCCGCGGCAATCCCGCGGTTGCTGTATCTGCGACTCCGACGGACCTCCTAACTCGTCGGTCGCGGTCGCCGAGATTAGGGTGACGTCGTGGCCGACGTTGTTCTCATTACCGGACTGTCGGGTGCTGGCCGGTCGGGAGTGGCCGACGTGCTCGAAGATCTCGGCTGGTTTGTGGTCGACAATTTGCCGACCACCCTGATCAACACGATCGTCGATCTGGCGGCTAAGCCAAATAGCGATATCGATCGATTGGCGCTGGTCGCGGGCCGTCGCCATACTGAGTTGCTCAGCAAAGTTGGCGAGCTTCGCGCTGATGGCCACGACGTGACACTGCTGTTCCTCGATGCGTCGACTCCCGAACTTGTGCGGCGCTACGACGCCACCCGACGCCGTCACCCACTGGCATCTGACTCGGATGGTCTGGTCGAGTCAATCGATCTCGAACGTTCATCCCTTGACCCCGTGCGAGTCGCAGCAGATCTGGTGATTGACACCACCGATCTCAATGTTCATCAACTCAAAGAACGCGTCGGCCACGCCTTCGGGACCTCGCGTGACTCCCGACTACAGGTCGCGGTCGAGAGTTTCGGGTTCAAACATGGCCTGGCGCTAGATGCCGACATCGTGATGGATGTGCGTTTCCTTCCGAATCCGCATTGGGAAGACGAGTTGCGTCCGCTCACTGGACACGATCCAAAGGTGCGTGACTACGTATTAGAGACGGCCGCAGGATCAGACTTCGTTGACCGCTTCGATGATCTATTGGCATCACTCCTGCCGCAGTACGAAGGGGAGGGTCGCAGCTACCTAACTGTCGCCATCGGTTGCACCGGTGGGAGGCACCGTTCTGTGGCTGTTGCCGAAGAGTTGGCGTCGCGTTTGCGTGAGCGAGGTCTTGCGGTGCGGGCCACTCATCGTGACGTGTCGCGCTGAGCAGTTTGTAGCGTTTGGCGGCTGACCCGGCGGGCCGTTTGTTGCGGTTAACAGCGTGCAGCGAGCCAGCCACTACAGTCGGCGCTGGACAATGTGTCCACCCCCCCAACGCCAGGAGGCAGCCCAGCAATGACGGTCAGAGTCGGTATTAACGGATTCGGTCGGATCGGAAGAAACTTCTTCCGAGCCGTGCAGCAAAGCGGAGCAGACATCGACATTGTGGCGGTGAACGACCTCGGTTCGCTGGACGCGATGGCGCACCTCCTCAAGTACGACTCGGTCCTTGGAACGCTGCCTCAAAAGATCTCGGCGACCAAGACTGGCCTGAAGGTTGGTCGCGAGTCGCTGCGCGTATTAAGTGAGCGGAATCCTGCCGACCTGCCATGGGGAGACCTCGATGTCGACCTCGTGATCGAATCGACGGGGATCTTCACAAGCCGCGACAAGGCGGCGCTCCACCTCGACGCCGGCGCACCGCTCGTCATCGTGTCGGCACCGTCGTCAGGCGCGGATGCAACGTTCGTGTACGGCGTCAACCACAAGGACTTCAAGTTCGCCGACCACAAGGTGATCTCCAACGCCAGCTGCACCACGAACTGTTTCGTCCCGATGGTGAAGGTGCTCGATGACAACTTCGGTGTCGTCAACGGGCTGATGACCACGGTGCACGCCTACACCGGCGACCAGTCGCTAGTCGACGGCCCGCACTCCGACATGCGCCGTGCTCGCGGCGCGGCGATCAATATCATCCCCACCTCCACCGGGGCTGCCAGAGCAACTTCGCTCGTGCTCCAGTCGATGAAGGGCAAGCTCGATGGCACGTCGCTGCGCGTGCCAGTGCCGACAGGTTCGATCACCGACTTCACTGCCAATCTCCGCAAGAAGGCCAGCGTCGAAGAAATCAACGCAGCGTTCGCGGCCGCGGCGAAGAAGGAACTGAAGGGTGTGCTGAAATACACCGACGACCCAATCGTGTCGAGCGACGTAGTCACCGACCCCAGCTCCTGCGTGTTCGATTCCGGGCTGACGATGGCCATGGGCAAATTGGTGAAGATCAACGGCTGGTACGACAACGAATGGGGCTACTCCAACCGTCTTGTCGACCTCACCACTTACACCGGCGCGCGCGTCAAGCGTTAGCCGGGAGCAGCGATGAGCAAGATCCCCACGCTGGAGGATCTGGAAGCCAACCTCGGAGGCCTGACAGGCAAACGCGTTCTGGTTCGAACGGATTTCAACGTTCCGTTCGATGACAGCGGAGAGATTGCCGATGACTTCCGGATCAGAGCGGCGCTACCCACAATCAATTGGTTGACCGAGCGTGGCGCGCAGGTTGTGACGGCCAGCCACCTCGGTCGTCCCAAGGGCGCACCAGATCCGCAGTACACAATGGTCCCCGTACGCGAACGGTTGGCGGAGCTGGCGCCCGGCGTCGAACTGTTGGAAAACTTGCGGTTCGATCCGGGTGAAACAGCCAACGATCCGACGTTCGTTAAAACGCTCGTCGAGAACGTCGACGGCTATGTCAATGACGCCTTCGGCGCTTCGCACCGGGCGCACGCCTCAATCGTCGGTCCGCCTCAGTTTGTGCCATCGGCAATGGGGCGTCTCCTTGAGCAGGAAGTTGAGGTGCTACTCGGGCTGCGTGACAAGCCGCGGCGTCCATTCGTGGCGATCCTTGGTGGAGCAAAAATCTCCGACAAGCTCGGAGTGGTGGAAGCGCTGCTCGACGTCGTTGACGCGCTGGTGATTGGCGGCGCGATGTGCTTCACGTTCTTCGCTGCGCAAGGCAAATCAATCGGAGACTCGCTGTTCGAACCTGACCAGGTTGAGACTTGCAAACGGCTGCTTGTCGAGGCGGGGGAAAAGGGCAAGACCATCCACTTGCCCGACGACATCACCGGCGTCGACGCGGCTGGCGAGTACGCCACGTTCGGCACCCGATTGCCAGCCGGCGCGAAGGGCTTCGATATAGGTCCAGGCTCTGCGGCTGCCTTCACCGATGTGATCATGGACGCCAGAATGGTGTTCTGGAATGGCCCGATGGGGATGTTCGAAGATGAGCGTTTCGCGGCCGGAACCCGCACCGTTGCCCAAGCAATGGCCGACACCAAAGCGTTCACCGTTGTTGGTGGCGGCGACTCCGCAGCAGCGTTAGCGCAGTTCGGCCTCGATGACGAAGTCGATCACGTATCCACTGGCGGAGGTGCCAGTCTTGAGTTGCTCGAGAACGGCGACCTCCCCGGACTACAGGCTCTGAGAGAAGGAACGTCATGACACGCAGACCGTTGATTTCTGGCAATTGGAAGATGAACAACAACCACTACGAGGCGATTCAGTCAGTGCAGAAGCTGCACTACCTGCTGCCGAAGGAAACTCTTGAAGAGGTTGATGTCAGCATTCACCCTCCGTTTACCGACCTGCGCAGCGTGCAAACGGTGATCGAGGTCGACGAAATGGAGTTCGCTCTCGGGGCGCAGCATTGTCACTGGGAAGACTCGGGGGCATTCACTGGCGAAGTCTCTCCAGCATTCTTGGAGAAACTGAACGTGGCCTACGTGGTTGCAGGCCATAGCGAACGCCGCGAACTGTTTGGTGAGACCGACGAGATGGTCAATCGCAAGATTGTCGCGATTCAGAATCATCAGATGGTGCCGATCATGTGCGTCGGCGAAACGCTCGACGAACGCGAAGCTGGCAACACCGAAACGAAGGTGTTAGGCCAGGTAGTCGCGGGTCTAGACGGCCGCAGCAACGAACAGATCGCATCGTTAGTAATCGCGTACGAGCCGATCTGGGCGATCGGAACTGGCAAAACAGCAACCGCCGAAGATGCCCAAACGGTGTGCGCCGCGATCCGTGGAAAGGTCGCCGAAATTGCCGACAGCGCGACGGCCGAAGCAGTACGGATCCAATACGGCGGCTCGGTCAAAGCCGCCAATGCAACCGAGCTGATGGGTCAACCCGACGTCGACGGCGCCCTCGTTGGCGGAGCCAGCCTCGACCCCGACGAATTCGCCCGCTTGATCCAGTTCTCCACCCCCTAATCAAACGAATGGGGTCAGACCCCTTCCGTTTGATTGAGGGTCGACGAGGGCATGGTTACCAACCGGTAACCGGGCTGCTAATATTTTACGATCCTTCGTTAACAGGGAGAGAACTTAGGACGTCGGCCATGGCCGTCGAAACGCACTCCCGCACTGAAACTAAACTAGGAGGACAACACGTGAACACGACGAGACGGGGCACCAAGCTCCTCGCACTTGCTGCGGCGTCGGCGTTGGTCTTTGCAGCCTGTGGCAGCGATGATGACAATGGCGATTCCGGCGACGGTGGGACCGAAGGCACGACCGAAGGCACGACCGCAGAGGGTGTGGATGGCGGCACCCTGATCTGGGCACACGAGCAGGAGCCACCAGACCTCCACCTCGATGACCCTGAGAACAACCTCACGATTACATCGTGGATTCGGATCGCGATGCTCGAAGGCCTGTATGGCGTGTCGGGTGCGACCGAGTTCTATCCTGAACTGCTCGCCAGCGAAGCAGTGATTAGCGAGAACGACGATGGCACTGTTACCGGCGCGTACACCCTCCGCGATGGTTTGGTTTGGAGCGACGGAGAAGCCCTGACCGCCGATGACGTCAAGTGGACATTTG
>JAHRVJ010000003.1 GCA_019090765.1 Ilumatobacteraceae bacterium | reverse complement strand
TCGAGTTGCCAGACCGCCGCAGCTGCTGCGAGCACCGCCGCATTGGCGATCAGATCGTTGCGCGAGCACAGCCATGTCGAGGTCATATTGATGTCGTCGGAACGGTGCCGCCACAGCAGGGCGAAAGCCCACGTGTTGCCGGCGAGAGCGACAAGACCCATGAGCGCCATCGCGTCGGCGACCGGTGGTGTGCCGTCGAAAGCAAGCCACGCGGCCTGGCCTAGGACAACGAGACCGAACACGAGCTGCACGACACCTTTGGAGAGCGCTGCCCGCGCACGCCACAGGGTCCCGCGCTGCAGCACCCACAGGCTGAACGCGTAAACGAACGCATCGCCGAGCATGTCGAGGGAATCGGCGAGCAGCGCCGTTGAGCGTGCCCACCAGCCGACGCCGAACTCGACAACGAAGAGTACGGCGTTGATCCCAAGGACCATCCACAGCACCATCCGCTGGCGGTCGCGCAACGCGACGAGTGCTTCGTCGTCAGCATCGCAGCACCCGGCACTCATTGGTGTCAGTTTCTCACGCGCGGCACTCTTCCGCCACCACCAACTTCACGGCCGAACCCAGCGCTCCTGATACCCCGGCGCTGCGTAGCAGTAGCTTGGAGGGGCATGGCCAATGATTCAAGCAGTGACCCACTCGCAGACGTAATCAATCTGCTTGCCACTCCCCTAGCTGGCACGCTTCGGTCTGTCGAACAGTTCCGCAAGGGAGTCGATGAGTTTCTTGCTGGAGTCGAGAACTTCAATCGAACCGTTGGGAACGTGAACGAGACATCCGAACGCATCAACGCGTTGCTGATCGATATCGAAGCGCCGCTGCGGGCCGCAGTTCCTCAACTGACCCGCACGATCAAAGGCGCCGACGAAGTGGTACAGGCAGTGGCAATGCCTGCGATTGCACTTGCACCGGGGTTGGCCGTCTTGGCCAGGACGTTGAATTCGCCTGAGTTCGCCCAGCTTCCGAAGCGTCTTGAGCAATTCTCCGAGGTCGTTGGCGACATGTCGCGTCGGCTTGGGCCACTGACAACCTTGGCAGAATCAGCCGGCGGTTTCCTTGGCGGCCTTCGGCCCTCGGCGGCGATGCCGTCCCGATCGCCGAGTCCCTCTCCCACCGAGAGCGGCGCGCCGTCCACCGAGCCTGCTCCAAAGAAGCCGGCCCCGAAGCGGTCCGTCGCGAGTAAGGCATCCACCAAGAGCTCGGCTGCCAAGAAAAAGCCCGCCAAGAAGAAGCCGGTCAAGCAGAACACCGCCAAGAAGGCCCCGGCCAAGAGGAAGTCGACTGCCCGCAAGGCGTCAACCAAGTCGCCCAAGTAGTCCCCGATGAGTTTCGGCGCGACCTGGTCGCGCTGAAACTCATCGGTCGGGGTTAGATCGTTCGGCGGCGACGGGTGCTACCCAAGATGTGGGAGTAACGGTCATCACCTCGACCAGCTGATGGATCTTGACAGCAGCGTGGCGGGATAGGGGCGCACTGCATTGACTGTCAGGCGTTGCAGGACTGGGTCAAGGACAGCGCGAGCAGGTCGAGATAATAGTGGTTGGCGATGGTGGGTCGCTATGCCGCTGCGGAACACGGACATCCGCGCTAGAGGAAAGATCTTGGCCTCGGCGAGACCGATTCTCCACGGCCGGCATCGGTGTCGGGTACCCACGGGCCGTATTCCTACTCAGCGAAGGGGGTGGCGACGACTTGGCCGCTGAGTTCCTTGCCGCGCACATTGACCACGACTTCTTGACCCTCGGCGATATGTGGAGGGAGGAACGCAAGTGCGATCCCGTGCCCCAACACTGGCGAGAAGTTTCCGCTGGTTACTTCACCCACAGTCTGACCCTCAATCTGAACCTGAGACCCGGTGCGGGCTGGGCGGCGCCCATTGGTGCTGATTCCTGCCAGCCGGCGGGAAATACCTGTATCGCGCTCGGCAATCGCAGGAATGCGTCCTTGGAACTCTGGCTTATCCCATGCCACAACCCAGCCGAGCCCCGCTTGCAGCGATGTGATGCCGACTCCCAGTTCGTGACCGTGCAGTGGCAAACCTGCCTCAAGGCGAAGTGTGTCGCGGGCGCCCAATCCGGCAGGCGTGACCCCGGCCTCAAGCAATACGGACCACAGGCTGGCGGCGGCCTCGGCTGGCACGGCGATCTCCAGGCCCGGTTCGCCCGTGTACCCGGTGCCGGCCACCGTGCATGCAGCGCTCTTCCAGGAGCACTCCAGTACTCGGAACCGGCCGACGGCAGCAGTTTCTGCAAAAACAGTGGCAACGATCGACTTGGCATCGGGGCCTTGAACCGCGACTACCGCACGTTCACGAGTGATCTCTTTGCCACCCAATGCCGCCTGGACGTCATCGGTGTTGGAGGCGTTGGGCATGACATCGAACACATCTTTGGAGCGATCGTCGCTGTCCAGGCTGGGGTGCCACCACACAATGATGTCATCGAGAACAGACGCATCTTGGGGGTCAAGCAGGTGGGTGTATTGGGCTCGGCCTGGGCTGATCTTCGTGAGATCGTTGGTGAGCGTCTGCTGCAGCGTGTTGAACGCCTCACTGCCCTCGACGCGCACGGTGCCAAGGTGGGAGACGTCGAACATTGCGGCGGTGTTACGGCATGCGAGATGTTCCTCAATGGTGCCACTCGGATAGGAGATCGGCATCTCCCAACCACCGAATTCGCCCATCGTGGCGCCGAGTGCTTGATGCTCAGCGGCCAGCGGGGCCTGCTGGATGGTCATCCGATCCGGCGATGCACCAGTGGTTGTTCGCCCTCGGATTGGCCAACTTCACGGTCCGATTCAGGGGCCAGGTCAGCCTCTAGTTCTTCACGTACTCCCCCAAGTGAGAGCACGTTGAGAACACCTTGCCCGTTCTGAAGCACGTCGATCAGTTGATCGCCATCGCACAGCATGACACTCCCGCCATCGATCACGATGTGGGCCGCGGCGATATCGGTGGTCACATGTTCACGTAGGTAACCGAAGACCTTGCGAACCTGCTCGAGCTTGATTCCGGCGTCGAGAAGCTTCTTGATCGCCTTCAGTTCGAGGAGGTCGTTGTAGGAGTATTTGCGTCGGCTGCCGCTTCCCGACGCGTCGCTCAGAGAGGGGCGAATCAAGTCGGTTCTCGCCCAGTAGTCAAGCTGGCGATATGAAATGCCAACGACTCTGGCAGTACGGGTACCGCTGAACCCGATTGGCGCGGTTCCGTCCGAATCAACTATCGGATCGTTTGATGTCTCTGCTTCATTCACGGATCTGCCTCCGGTTCGTTTGTCCCAACGATGACGAACTTCTCGCACAAACTTGCGCACGACTCACAATGCCGTAACTACAACTTTGTGAAGTCGTGAACTCTACGGACTCAGAGCGTTCACGTCAACCCTCTGTAGGGCGCTACTGGAAGTCCTCAGGTCGGACGTTCTCGATGAAGTCCTTGAACTCGTCGATGATTTCTGCCGACTCGTCTTCAGGCTCTTGAGCAGCCTCCTGGCCCACCTGTTCGACAAGTTCGTCACTAGCGAAAAGTGGCGCAGAACAACGGACCGCCAGTGCAATCGCATCTGAGGGCCGGGCGGAAATGACGGTCTCGCCGTCAGCGGTATTCATGTGGATTTCCGCGAAATAGGTGCGTTCACGCATTTCGGTGACAACAACTTTGGTGACTTCGGCACCGAGTTCGCCCAACATTGCGAGCATCAGATCGTGAGTTAGTGGACGAGGAGGCACGACCCCTTCGATGGCACAGTGAATGGCCGACGCCTCAGAATTGCCGATGTAGATCGGCAGCAGCCGATTTCGGCCGTCTTGCTCGCGCAGTAGCAACATCGGTGTGCTCGCCGGTATTTCTACCCGGACGCCAACAAGTTCCAACGGGACCACGATTGCAATTGTACAGCGGGTCAGCGGGCAGTGTGGTGGCGCAGCGCCGACTTCATCATGGCTGCGCGTAGCTTGCCTCCGTCTTGCTCCAACGCAGTCAAGCGATCGACTGCTTCGGCGCGGGCGGCTGGGTTGCGTTGACGCAGCAATGGTTGAATCAATTGCTCCAGCAGGCCGACCTCGCGATCGGCAGCGACACGCCAACCACGCAAATGACGCGCCTCTACGCCCGAATCGAGGAATCGCTTCGAGACCGTCGCAATCTCGAGGGCCGTGTCGTCGTAGGTGTCGTCACCTGCAACTGTGTCAGGAGAAATCACGCCGTAAGACTCCAATTCCGACAACTCGTCCTGACTGAGCCCGGAGGCCTTGCAAAGCTCGTCCGCTCCGAGTGACCCAGAT
>JAHRVJ010000060.1 GCA_019090765.1 Ilumatobacteraceae bacterium | reverse complement strand
CCTGACGCCGTCTTCGGGCGCGGGACTTTGTCCTCTGCACGAACCCGAGTGACCACGCCAACATCGAGAGAGGCGCCGAGAATGGCTCGGTGTCTCCAGGAGGCCCTATGACTCGCATCCAGGTCACCGCTCCATCACAGATGGTTCGCTTCTTCTCTGAGATCGGGCTCGACCAGGTACCGCTCGTCGGCGGCAAGAACGCGTCGCTTGGGGAGATGTACCGAGAGTTGACCGTGAAGGGGGTGCGCGTCCCGAACGGGTTCGCGATCACAGCTCCCGCATATCGATATGCCATCGAGGCATCTGGAGTCGGTGAGCAGCTCCACGCCCTGCTCGATCCATTGGATTCCTCTGATGTGTCCGACCTCCAGACGCGAGCTGCTGCAGCCCGTGACATCGTGTATCGAGCAGGTCTCCCCGAGAGTCTCCAGGTCGAGATCTTGTCCGGCTATGCGAAGCTGCGCGCCGAGTATGGGGAGGACGTGACCTTGGCCGTCCGGTCCTCGGCCACTGCCGAGGACCTCCCTGAGGCGAGTTTCGCCGGTGCGCACGAGAGCTTTCTCAATGTCAGCGGAGAGGAGGCGTTGCTCGACGCGGTTCGGCGTTGTTATGCCAGCTTGTTCACCGATCGAGGGATGCACTACCGAGAAGAGCACGGGTTCGGTCAGTTCGATGTCGCCCAATCGGTAGGCGTGATGAAGATGGTCCGCTCCGATTTGGCAAGTAGCGGCGTGATGTTCACCCTCGACACGCAGTCCGGATTTCGTGACGTCATATACATCACCGGCGCATACGGCCTGGGTGAGAACGTCGTTCAAGGAGCAGTCGACCCCGACGAATTCTATGTGTTCAAGCCAACGCTACAAGCCGGCTACGAGACGGTCCTGCGTCGCAAGCTTGGCAGCAAGGACCTACGAATGGTCTACGACGACACTGGAACGACGACGAGTACGCGCAACGTTCCTGTCGAGGTCGGCGATGCCCGCAAGTATTGCTTGCGCGACGACGAGGTAGTCGACCTCGCGAAATCCGCGATCATTGTCGAAGATCATTATTCGGCGAAGGCGGGGAATCCGCGGCCCATGGACCTTGAGTGGGCCAAGGACGGCATCGACGGACTGCTCTACATTGTTCAGGCCCGTCCTGAGACCGTTTCATCAAAGCAGGCCATCAACGAACTCGCGATCTACCACCTCGACGGGAGTGGAACGACGCTGACTACGGGTCAGGCAGTCGGCGATCGAGTCGCTACGGGCACCGTGCGGGTAGTGAAGGCACTCAAAGACCTCCAAGAGGTGCAGCCCGGCGACGTGCTTGTCGCTGAGACCACCAACCCTGACTGGGAACCGGTGCTCAAGCGGTCGGCTGCAGTTGTGACCGATCGTGGTGGACGAACCTGCCACGCGGCGATCGTGGCGCGTGAGTTAGGAATTCCCGCAGTCGTCGGTACCGGTGATGCAACCGCCACGCTGAACGACGGTGACATCGTGACTGTGTCTTGTGCACACGGGGATCTGGGTCAGGTCATGGCGGGCGTAGTGCCATTCAGCATTGAACGAATCGACGTTGGCGAAATCGCACGTCCCCGAACCAAGATTCAGATCAATCTCGGCAACCCCGATCTGGCGTTCAAGACTGCAGCGCTCCCCAATGACGGTGTCGGACTCGCGCGGATGGAGTTCATAATCGCCGACCACATCCGAGCCCATCCGATGGCTTTGTTGCATCCCGAGCGTGTCGCCGATGTCGACGAGCGACGAGCAATTGATGAACTCGTCGCCCAATTCGAGAGCCCGTCAGCCTTCTTCGTGCAGCGCCTGTCCGAGGGCATCGCCACGATCGCCGCGGCATTTCACCCGAAACCAGTAGTCATGCGCCTGTCGGACTTCAAGACAAACGAGTACGCGTCGCTTCTCGGCGGCAGCTCTTTCGAACCCATCGAAGCCAACCCCATGCTGGGGTTTCGTGGGGCCGCCCGATACGCGCACCCCGCGTATCGAGAGGGTTTCGCCATGGAATGTGCCGCAGTGAAACGAGCGCGCAACGAGATGGGCCTCACAAACATCGTCCCGATGATTCCATTCTGCCGCCGCGTCGCCGAGGCCGCGACGGTAATCGAGGAGATGGCCTCGAACGGTTTGCACCGAGGCGAAAACGGCCTCCAAATCTTCGTCATGTGTGAGATCCCCAACAACGTGATATCGCTCGACGCGTTCGCGGAATACTTCGACGGCTTCTCGATCGGGTCAAACGATCTGACCCAACTAGCACTCGGCGTCGACAGAGACTCCGAAATGGTCGCGTTCGATTACGACGAGTCCGAACCCGGAGTCATGGAGATGTTCAAGATGGCGATCGAGGGGTGCCAGCGCACCGAACGTCACTCGGGGTTCTGCGGGCAGGCCCCATCAGACAACCCTGCAATCGCGCGATTCCTCGTCGAGAACGGCATCGACTCCATCAGCCTGAACCCCGACGTGGTGATCGCGACGACCCTGAAGATCCTCGAAATCGAAGCCGAACTGGCCAAACGAGCATAAGGAACGAACCTCGTCGACGGTCGTCAAGCTGCGCTGGCGGTGACGTCGTGGGCGAGATGGGTCGGCGCCGTAACGCTGCTACTTGCTCGCGACTTCCTCAATGGCGGCGACCAGTTTTTTGACCGACAACATCCCATAGTCGAAGACGAACTCCTCACCGTTGTCCATGGTCACAACCGCCCGCTTCATCATGCCCTTCTTCGCCGCCTTCACCGCCGAAATCTCAGCTGCCGGCAGCTCGACTGTTGCTTCGTCGTCGTTGGAATAGCGATAAACCGTGTGTCCACCGGCCGCAGCGAACGT
>JAHRVJ010000059.1 GCA_019090765.1 Ilumatobacteraceae bacterium | reverse complement strand
CAGCTGGAAACAACAACCGTTGCTGACTCCAACACCACTTCCTCAGCGTGCAATGGTCCCGAAACCGCCGCTCCGGTAAATGTGTCGAACAGCGACGCCGACCGCAGGTCGTACATCACCTTGTTAGACCGCGAGAGTAAGCCAGTGGTCCGCAGCACCGGTTCCTCAACGGCGCCCGTATTGTCGGTGCGGAAAGCTTGGGCCGACCCGCAGAGCGTGCAGTACGGAATCGCAAATCGTCGTCCGCCGAGGGAGAGATTGAACATCTCGTGCACTTCAGCGATGTGTTTCGGGATCGCCAATGCGTCATCACCTTCAACAACACCAAAGACGATGGCATCATCGGGATACCAGTCGCCGGCGGCAGCCTCGGTAACGGCAGGATCGTCGAGCGCCGGAATACAACCGCCGGTGCAGCGCGGCGAAACGCCGACCTCGTGGTCATCAATCCGGACACCACCCCAACTGAGAAGACGCCAGTCGACATCGGCATCATCATCGGCGAAGAACGGTTCCCATCGGGGCTCGACGGACAAGAACAGATTCGACTTGTGCTCGCGGTATCCGGGGTAATCCGGAGTATCCCAGGCAATGAGATGGTTGGTTGCTGTGAGCCAGGGGCTGTGCCTGAGCTCAGGGTCGTCCTCAACGGATTGGCCGGCGAGCTGCTCGAATGCATCGAGCAGTACAACGCTCTCGTCAACTCCAGCACCGAAGAAACGCAACAGGTCTGCGATAAACCATGCCTGCCGGATATCGCCCCGCTCAGCAAGGAGCGCCACCTGGTCCAGGTCCAGCGCACCGATCTCAACCGACGCTCCGAGCGCCTCGATCAAAGCGTCCGCCTCAGCGGAAATCGGCACATCGCTCGCCGGCGAGACAGGCGCCTCCGGATAGCGAAATGAGCCAGGCTGAGACTCGACTGCGGCGTCGACGCCGCGTCGGGGAGCAGTCTTCGAGGGCTCCTCCGAGTCGGCGACCGTCTCGGCAACTCCGGGCTCTTCGCCACCCGCGCCGCACGCCGAAAAAAACAGCCCCGTCGCGAGAACTGCGGCTCCGCGGCGCGCCAGAGCGCCGCGACCAGCGTGATTCCACATGCCACCAGCGTAGATACGGTGCTGCGCGGATGGGCTGGCAGGCATCGACAACTCCTGCGAAACTCCTCACACGCCCACCGAGTCCGGTGCGAATCGGCCAGACTGGGAGCATGGCCGATTCACAGGTGCCCACCGATTCCGAACTGAGTGAGCGTTTGACGGCGCTGCAATACGAAGTCACCCAGAACGGCGGCACCGAACGGGCCTTCAGCGGCGCCTATTGGGATGCTAAGGACGATGGCACGTACCACTGTGTCGTGTGCGATGAGGCGCTGTTTTCATCAGACGCCAAATATGAATCAGGGTCGGGCTGGCCGAGTTTCTGGCAGGCCCTCGACACAGAGAAGGTCACCCTCAAGGAGGACCGTTCCCACGGCATGCTCAGGGCCGAGGCCGTCTGCGCCAACTGTGGCGCGCACCTTGGACATGTGTTTCCCGATGGCCCGCAACCTACGGGAGACCGCTTCTGCATGAACTCGGCATCGCTGAATCTGAAGTCAGACGATCCGGAAGGTTGATCGACCGTCTGCGTGGAGCAAAGGCACGCCGGCCTGGCCAGCTCACCCAGACGACAGTGAGTCAAACATGGAGGTGAGCCGCTTGATGCTGACGGCACTGCCACCAGGGCGCTTGACCATCAGCGGCTGGGCGAAGGTCGCGACGCGCAGTTCTTCAAGCTGCCACGCCAGGCCGGCTAGTTCAGCAGCTGGAGGCCCAGATCCAAAACTGTCAACAAGTGAGCCGTACCGCTGTTCAAGCAGCACGATCTCGATCATCCTCTGCCGGTCACGCTCGTGCGCCCCGGCGAGGTGGTCTAGGCGATAGGTGATCGCGCACACGTATCGTTCAAGGTCCTCAAGGCGATCGAGCCCAGAACTCAACACGAATCCGGGGCGGACGAGCCGACCGAGGTGGGCGTTGGCGTCGTCGACTGAGGGCCGAGTGGATTCGGCAAACATCCGGGCCAATTTGTCGCGAGCCTGGGTGGCAGCTGCCATTACCTTCGCAGCCTTGACCATCGCGTTGGCGGCCAAGCCAGGCGCGGCTTGACGTACTGCTTGCCGCAAGTTGTCGAAATCGGCGGCATCCCATGGCAACTCACCATGCTCGCGCATCACCTCATCCACCGCTGCCGCGATGCAGTCGGCGACCAGCACTTCGAGTGCCATATCGGCAGCCGCAATTGCCAACCGGTCGTCGTTGGTGAGTAGGCGCTTAACTGACTTCGAACTCGGCGCGTCCCTCAGGATCAACAGCCGCCGCACCCCACCACGCATCACCCGCTGCTGCAGTTCGGGGTTGGTGACAACCCTCAAGGCGACGCTGTCGCCCAAGTCGAGCAAGGTCGGGTAGGCGTATACGTCAAGCGCCCGACCTGTGGACTGCACTACTCGTGGAAGCTCGCCAAGATCCCACTCGGTGATGCCACGTCGTTCTTCGATCGGTGCTGCTGCCGCGATCGACTCCCGCGCCGACCCGGCAAGGCTGGCCTTGATCGTTGCCAGGTCGGTCCCGACACTGCAGACAGTTCCGTCATCGTCCGATACGACGATGTTCAGCACGAGGTAGGCAGGTAACGCCTTTGGGTCGAACGAACTCGGAGAGACCACAACACCTGAAGTCGAGGCCAAAGCGTCGGCGAGTGCTTCGGTGATCGGAACTACCGCGGAGTCACTCGGGGCCCCGAGCACAGCGAGCGCGGCAGCGGTCGTCTCACCGAGCGGGATCAGTTGACGCCGGATTGACTTTGGTAGCGACTTGATCAGCGCCGTCGCCAGTTCATTGCGGTGGCCAGGCACCTGCCAAT
>JAHRVJ010000058.1 GCA_019090765.1 Ilumatobacteraceae bacterium | reverse complement strand
CGTAACGACGACTGGTGGGGTGGCGAGGTCTTCCTCGATGCTGTCGAGTTCGTAATAGTCACTGACACCGAAACCCGCACTG
The DNA here is from genome assembly GCA_019090765.1 of Ilumatobacteraceae bacterium. Lineage (GTDB taxonomy): Bacteria > Actinomycetota > Acidimicrobiia > Acidimicrobiales > Ilumatobacteraceae > Sva-07. The sequence continues at coordinate 11,869 of JAHRVJ010000058.1, read as the reverse complement.
ACCTGCTCTTCTCTGGCGATCTACAGGCTATGCACACGCTCTCACCGACGTCAGTCGACGAGCTCACCAAAGCCGGCGACATCCAGAACGTCCTTGACGAAACCGGCGAAGAGAACTTCCTCATGCTGAATTCGGAAGTACCACCGTTCAACGACCTGCGTGCTCGCCAAGCGCTGACCTTTGCAACTCCGTTGGAGAACTACCGCACTCTCATCGGTCTCGGGCTGGCACGCCCCGCTGATCAGATGTTTATCCCCGAGAGCATCTACTACAACCCCGATGTAACTCAGGAAGGCGACATGCCCGAGCTGGTCGCGGCTCTGGTCGCTGACTACTGCGCCGAGCGCGGGGCTGAGGAGAACCCAATACTCGGAACACCGGCTTGCACCGATGGCAAGATCAATATGGAGTACCAAGTCGCTGCTCCATCGGTGGTCAATGACCGTGCTGCCGACCTGTTCGATCAGGGCTGGAAGGAATTCTTCAACGTCACCTTCGACCGGCCACCCAACGACCAGAGCATTTCCGATTCGATCATTGGCCAATACAACGTGGTGTCATGGAATCAACTCGGTGAAGTGGAACCAGCGATCGATCGTGTCTACCTGATCTGCTCATCAATTGGCGCCATCTCGCTCAACTTCCCTCGCTACTGCTCCGAGGCACGCGATGCATCAATCAACGAGGCACTGGCATCGACCGAGCGAGAAGACCGCATTCCGGCATGGCAGAGCGTCGTTCAGGACATGCACGACTCCTACACCTACGTCTTCTTGGACCACATCAAATGGGATAACGCATTTGCCGAAAACGTGCACGGCATGTGCGATCACACGACGCCAGAAGGCACTCCGTTACGTTGCACCACCCGCGGCGGCACTTGGGTGAGTTCAGTTTGGCTGTCAGAATAGGCCACCAGGGTTCCTGACACTCGCACGATGAGATACTGGTTGACACGGCTGGGAACGTCCGTACTGCTACTTCTCACTGTGAGCGCGCTCGCATTTGGCGCGATGAACATTCTGGGTGATCCGCTGTTCAACATCCTGGGCCCCGTGGCCCTGGATGTTGACAACCCAGAAAGTGTCGAGCTGATCCAAGCGGCCGAGGAACAGTACAACCTCGACGACCCCCTCCCGATCCGTTGGGCTCTGTGGCTCGGCGATTTCGTCACGGGGGACTTTGGCGTGCAGTTCAGTGAGGATGGCGAGCCTCCAGTGCGCGACCTGATCTCGGAGCGGCTACCAAGAACGCTTCAACTACTGGTGATGGCCCAGGTGCTGGCAGCGCTCATCGCGATTCCGTGGGCACTATGGACAGCATCGCGCCCGAATTCGAAGGTCGACCGGGCCTCGACTATCACGAGCTTCCTCTTTATCGCCATACCCAGTTTCGCCTTAGCAGTCATGCTCAAATGGGCACTATCCATCAAACTCAGCATCTTCCCGTTGGCGTACGTGACCAACGACACTTTCTGGGAACGTTCCTTCCAGATGTTGCTGCCAGCAATCACGCTCGCGCTGCCAGCAGCCGCCATTTACCAGCGCCTACTCCGTACCGACCTGATCACTACGCTGCAAGAAGACTTCATTCTCACCGCGCGTTCTAAAGGGGTTTCGCGACGGTCTGTTTTGTTCAAGCACGCCTTGCGGTCATCGCTGTTCTCTTTCGTGACAATCTTCGCAATCAACACGGGGGCGCTTATCGGCGGGGCGCTGGTTGTCGAACAGATCTTCTTGATTCCCGGCCTGGGTCGGGCAATTGTCGAGGCAATTCTGCGTGAGGACTTCCCGGTCGTTCTGGCAATCGTGATGATTATCGCGTTCGCGTTTGTAATTCTCAATCTGATTGTCGACTTGATTTACTCCCTGATCGATCCACGAGTGCGTTCTTCATGAGGCGATCCGTGTGAACGATCCGAAAGACATCGATCATGTCCACCTTGACGAACAGGCCCAGTCACTGGTGCCTCTGATTGCTGGCGCCTCAACATTTCATGATGAAGGTGATACCGAGACTGCAACTAAGCGACGCCTAGGGATTGGGTTCTGGATTGCCATTGGGTGGATCGCGACAATCGTCACGGCCGCGGTCCTCGCGCCCTGGCTACCGATCAAAGATCCCGATGCCAACCTGATCCAACCCGGTGAACGCCCCCCTTACTCGCCTTCCTCAGAGTTCTGGTTCGGCTCCGATCAAGACGCGCGCGACATGTTTAGCCGCACAATCTGGGGGGCACGGATCTCACTCACGGTCGGGTTCGTAGCAATCGCGTTCGGAATGGTGGTTGGCGGGTCGATGGGAATGATGGCCGGGTACTTCCGTCGACGGTGGGATTCCGTTGTGTCATTCATCTTCCTCGTGTTGCTGTCCTTCCCAGCCCTGATTCTGGCAATCCTCATCACTTCCCTGATGGATCGGACGCTGTTCACGATCTCCTTCGTGCTTGGAGTTCTGAGTGTCGCCCCAGTTGGGCGGGTGGCACGCGCAACAACAATTTCATTCGCCGACCGCGAGTTTGTGCTCGCCGCAAAGTCGCTCGGGGCGAAGCACCCCCGAATCATCGTTCGTGAACTGTTGCCCAACGTTGTGATACCAATGGCCGCCCTCGCGCTTCTGGGAATGGCGATCGCAATCGTTGCCGAAGGTTCACTCGCCTTCCTCGGACTGTCGGTAGAAAAGGGTGCGACGTGGGGCAAGCTGATCCTCACGGGTGCCGGCACAAGAAGCCTCGAAGATGCTCCATGGATCTCAATGGCCCCGATCATCGTTCTGTTCTTGACCGTCCTGGCGCTCAACTTTGCGGGCGACCGCCTACGCGATTACTTCGACGTAAAAGAGACAGCGCTGTGACCTCACGCGAAACAGGTAGCGTCCAGATTTCCCGGGCGGAAGCAACTGAACCGCTGCTGGTGGTCGACAACCTTTCTACACACTTTCCCACAGAGCGCGGCGTGGTGCGTGCAGTAGATGGCGTTTCCTTGTCGATCAAGCGCGGCGAGTCGCTCGGAATTGTCGGCGAATCCGGGTCAGGCAAAACCGTTCTAAGCCGCTCGATTATGGGCCTCCTACCAGCGGCCGCGATCCGGAGTGGCTCGGTCAGGTTCGCGGGCACGGAAATCCTCGACCTGCCAGCCAAGCGAATGCGCCATCTGTGGGGAGCCGAAATGGCGATGGTCTTCCAGAACCCTCTGAACTCCCTCAATCCGCTGATGAAGATCGGCAAGCAGATCACCGAACCCCTGAAGCTGCATCTGAACATGAACCGCTCCCATGCCAAGGCAACGGCGGTCCGCCTACTCAAGGACGTGCACATCCCCGAAGCGGAGCAGCGTCTTAACCAGTATCCCCACGAATTGTCGGGCGGCATGCGCCAACGCGTGATGATTGCCATCGCATTGGCTTGCGGCCCAACCGTGCTCTTCGCTGATGAGCCAACCACAGCGCTCGACGTAACCGTGCAGTCTCAGATTCTCGATGTGATCAACGAACAGCGCACCGACCGCAACATGTCGGTGATCCTCGTAACGCACGACCTCGGGGTCGTCGCGGGCCATACCGATCATGTGGCGGTGATGTACGGCGGCAAACTCGTTGAGCGCGCACCTACGCGGACGCTTTTTGCCAATATGAAAATGCCCTACACGAAGTCGTTGATGCGCAGCATCCCCAAGCTAGACAATCCCAGCCACACCCGCCTCGCCACAATTCCGGGCCGTCCTCCTGACCTTGTCAACCCGCCAGATGGCTGTCGATTCGCGCCGCGCTGTGCCTATGCGCAGGACCGCTGCCACGACGAAGAACCGCCGCTCGCCGTCGCTGACGACCCCGACCATTACTACGCTTGTTGGTATCCGGTGGGCTCGCCTGAGTTCGAAGCCCGCGACGCCGAGCTTCGCGCCGCCGGAGACCCGCGGGTCGATGCAGGGGCGACAATCTGATGGCCGGTACCGGACACGCTCATCTTCGAGACGGCGACCGCGTGCTCAGCGTGAAGGATTTGGTTGTCGAATTTGGGGTGTCGCGTCACGCCACGGTGAAGGCCGTGTCAGGGATCAGCTTTGACGTGCTACGCGGCGAGACGCTCGGCATTGTTGGCGAGTCGGGCTGCGGCAAGAGCACTACGGGACGCGCAGTCATGCAGATCCCACGACCCAACTCTGGTGTTGTCGAATTTGAGGGATCCGACCTCACAGAGCTCGGAAACGCTGAACTCCGCGAGGCTCGTACGCGGGTGCAAATGATCTTCCAAGATCCGATCTCATCACTCAACCCCCGGCGCACAGTACGCGACAGCGTGCTCGAACCACTTGCGATCTGGGGCAAAGGCACCAAGGACGAACGTTTGAAACTCGTTGATGAGATTCTTGAGTCGGTGGGGATCGACCCGAAACGGGCTGCCGAGAGCAGGCCGCATCAGTTCTCAGGTGGCCAATGCCAACGGATATCCATTGCCAGGGCGCTCGTACTCGACCCCACTCTGATCATCTGTGACGAACCTGTATCTGCCCTAGATGTGAGCGTGCAGGCTCAAGTACTCAACCTGCTTGAAGATCTGAAGGAAACGTACGGCCTAACCCTGGTGTTCATCGCCCATGACCTGGCAGTCGTTAAGAATATCAGTGACAGAGTCGCTGTTATGTACCTCGGCAAACTCTGTGAAGTGGCGTCGAGCGACGACCTCTACGCCCAGCCTGCACATCCGTATACCAACCTGTTACTCGACTCGATCCCTGAACCCGACCCCAATGCTGACCACGCGGCAAGCCAAGTAATCGGCGAGCCGCCGTCACCTGTCGACCCGCCAAGCGGCTGCAGGTTCCACCCCCGCTGCTCGTACGCCGACGATGTGTGCTCCGCCGAGGAACCACAACTACGACCGGTCGGGACCGATCATTTCGTTGCGTGTCATCACCCGGTCGAAGTACAAGTCTCTGCTAATCCTACGAACTAGGTTCGGCTGGCTGCTCAGACATGGTGGTAGTCGTCGAAGCCGATTTCAGCTCGACCTCACGAATGAAGAACGACACCACGAATGCCGCAAGCATGACGAATGCCGCGATCAGGAACGCGAATGTCACTGCGTCGGACAGGGCAAATGTGACCGCGTCGCGGAGAGTGTCGGGTAGCGAAGCAATGCCCGTGGGATCTTGGGCGAGATCGGCAGGAGCCACCCCACCCGGTAGCTCGATTCCGGCAAGTTGTTCGTCGAGGCCGGAGTTGAGCTGACTGTTGAGGATCGTTCCGAGGATCGCAACACCGAGGGTGCCGCCCAGGGTGCGGAAGAAGTTCGCGGCAGCCGTGCCAGCCCCGAGGTCGCGCGCTTCAACGGTGTTCTGGATCGCCAACGTGAGGACCGGCAGCACCATGCCGATGCCGAACCCCATGATCACCATGTACACACCCGATTCGAGCCGAGACGTTGACGGTTCGATCGTCGAGAGCAAGTAGAGCCCCAACGTTGCAATCGGGGTGCCAATAATGGGGTAAATGCGATAGCGGCCGGTGTATGTCGTTAGTCGTCCGGTAACCAACGACCCCATCGTCAGCGAGAGCATCAACGGCAAGAGCAAGAGTCCGGCATTCGTGGCCCCTTTGCCTTGCACCCCCTGGAAGAACAGCGGAAGGTAAACAATCGATCCGAACATCGCGGCTCCGGCAAGGAACGAGACGAGGACAGAGGCACCAAATCCGGCTCGATTGAACATTCGCAGCGGAAGTACTGGTTCCGGAGCACGTCGCTCCTGAGCGATAAAGGCAACCAGAGTCAGTATCGACAGGAGGTACAGAATGATTGTCGAGGGGGCAGACCAACCGTATTCGGTACTGGCCCAAACAGTGGCAAGAAGGCAAGCCACGATCGAGGTGACGAGCAGCACCGAACCAGCGATATCAAGACTGTGATCAGTCCGCATCCGGGGCAGTTTCAGCACGATTGTCGTGGCGACAAGGGCCGCTATGCCAACTGGGAGGTTCACATAGAAAACCCAACGCCATGAGAGTTCGTCGGTAATGAAACCTCCAGCCAAAGGACCGAGCACGCTCGCCAAGGCGAAGGTGCTACTCAAGTATCCTTGGTAGCGGCCTCGCTCGCGGGCCGGAACGATGTCGCCAACAATCGTGAATGTGAGCACGAAGAGGCCGCCGCCGCCAATGCCCTGCAGCGCCCGGAAGGCAATCAGCTGCTCGATGTTCTGCGAGGCGCCACACAACACCGACGCAACAATAAAGATGATGATCGCGGCCTGATACACCCGCTTCCGTCCGTAGAGGTCCGAGATCTTCCCGAAGAGCGGCATGCTGGTGGTCGACGCCACCAGGTACGCGGTGACAACCCACGACAACCGATCGATCCCGCCGAACTCGCCAACGATCGTCGGCAGCGCCGTGGCCACAATGGTGCCATCGAGCGCCGCGAGCAGAAGCCCCGTCATCAGCCCGATGATGATCACCTGGCGTTGGCGATGGGTCATCTCAGGTACTGGCGCGACCGTGTCTGTCATCTACAAATCCCCCTTGGTCCGGAACAACTCACTCGGGGACGATTCCCTTAAGCACGATTTCGCCGACCTCTGCGCTCACGAGCCCGGGGTCGAATGCGGGCACTGCGCCGTCGCTCGTCACGATACGGCGCAGCCCCGAAAAGGTCACTGCGCCATAGATTACCGACGTGGCAGTTTCGACCGTTACATCCTTGAGCGACCCGTCGGCTGCGCCTTGCACGAGAAGTTCGGCCAGGGGTCGGTGAAACACCTCTTGAACGGCATCGGATACGTCTGGCAGCCGACCGATACGACCTTGTTCGGCAAATAACACCTGAAACGTAGATGGGTCGTGGGCCATCGAATACATGTGAGCGTCGATCAGGCGCGCCAGTCGCACCGCGGCAGAGTCCGCGCCAGCGACCGCCTCTTGCACTACTACAGAGGTGCGGTTAAGCCACGCCCGCAATAGAAACGCAAGGATCTCCAGCTTGCCATCGAAGTTGTAGTAGATCGTTGATGTTGGAACGCCGGTTGCCTTGCTGATCGCACTGATCGTGGCGCCATCAAAGCCATGCTCCGCGAACACTTCGGCCGTTACCCGCATCTTGTCGCCGAGTTCTGTTGAAATTGGTCGCACTACTCCAAACCAATCCAGAGTCTCACGGCTCCCCCGCCGAATTCGATTCGATGTCGAGCAAACCACTCATTTTTGCGACATCGACAGTAATGAACACCGCCGACGATTCAACGAAAACACCATCAGGACCAGTCCCCGTCGCAGCTAGGTGAAGCCGACGTCCCTGTCTTTCAACGAGCCATGCCCGGAACTCGATTGGCACATCCATCGGGCACGGGGCCCGATATGTCAAGGCGAGCTTGCCAGTGAACGCCATCGCTCCAATCAATGGCAGGAGGCCCCCGAAGGTCTCGTCGATACAAGCAGCGACGACACCGCCATGAGAGCGCCCCGGGGCTCCTTCCCATCCTGCTGCCAGCGTCACTGTGCCGACCGCCTGGTCGCCATCGTGGCTAATCCGCAATCCAACGCTGAGCGGATTTGCCAGCCCCGATATGGGTGAGTCATGGAACAAATCGATGAATGCGCCATCGTCAACGACACCCTCAGTCGAGCCTGACTCGACCGCGGATCGGATGCGGGCGCTACCCATCAGGTCGAGCACCCGCGACCGCCGCGGCTGCTCCTCGACCTCGGTGGCAAACCCTTCCGCGATCTGGGCGATCTGGTGTAAAAGCGACACGCCAACTCGGTGCGACACGAGCCCGTGGGACAAGCGTCGAAGCATCGCGGCGGCATCGATCCGTGCCGGAAGATCGGAATGGTCGTCGGGAGGAGTTGCAGCGGTCGCGTCAGTCATACAGATTCGAATTCTCCCATCATTTCGGCATGAACAGCCGTATCGCCGACCGAAACATCACGCGACCAGAGGGCGTAGAGCCCTGCCAGAGCCGCCGCGGCGGCACACATAAACAATGCAGGCTGCATCCCATCGAGCCAAGCCTGTCGGGCTGATTCAAGCAAACCAGCACCATCGGGCCCCATTTGGGCAGCAACTTGTAGTGCGCCACCGATGCCGTCCTCGACTGGCTCCGCCAGCTCTGAGGGTAGCGTCTCGGCAACGTCGCCGATGTTCGATCGATACTTGGCATTCAGCACCGAGGCAAACAGTGCAATACCAACCGCACCGCCGAACTCGCGGGCGGTGTCGTTCAGTGCCGATGCGACGCCCTGCTTCGCTTCTGGCAGCGACCCGGTGATCGCTTCGGTGGAAGGGCTCATCACTAAACCGAGGCCGACACCGAGCAACATCAGACCGGGCACAATTGAGGTATAGCCCGAGTCGAGGTCAGCGAGGATTGCGATCAGTATCGCACCGCCCGCCAGTGTGGTCATGCCAATTGCGACGGTGATTCGATAGCCAATCCGCTTCGCGATTGCTGGCCCCGCGGTAGATATCGGCATCATCACGATGGCCATTGGCAGCAGGCCTGAGGCGGCTCGCAGCGCGCTATATCCAAAGATTGCTTGCAGCAGCTGTATGAGAATCAGGAACATCGCAAACATCACGCCGAACGCAACGAGCAGGTTGGTTGTTCCCGAGAGAAGGGCGCGATTGCGAAATAGACGCACGTCGATCAGCGGGTTGTCGCTTTGCAATTCAACAACAACAAAGAGGAGCGAGGCGAGAACGCCAACGGTGAGAGCAGCGAGGGTAAACGGATTGCTCCATCCACGCTCGGGCCCTTCGTGAATGGCAAGAATCAGCCCCCCAACGGCGGCCACCGATAGCAAGGATCCGGCCACGTCGAACTGTCCAGCTGATGCCTCGCGTGATCGAGGCACGACGGCGAGGCTCATCGCCCCGGCCACGAGCGCCAACGCTATTGGAAACGCGAACAGCCAAGGCCAGGTGGCGTTGTCGATAATTGCGGCCGATACGAAGAGCCCAACAATTCCACCAGCGCCGGCCACTCCGGCCCATGTGCCAACTGCTTTGCCCCGTTCTTCGGGCGGGAAGCTGGTGGTTATCACCGAGAGCGTCACAGGCATGATCATCGCGGCTGCGATGCCAGCAACGACTCGGAGCGCAATCAGTGCAGATGCAGTGGCAACCAGTGCCGAGGCCGCACATGCGAATACGAACAACGCGAGACCGATTAGCAACACCGGCTTGCGGCCCCACTTGTCGCCGATTGCCCCAACCGGCATCAGCAGCGCGGCTAACGCAACGGTGTAGCCGTTGATGATCCACAACAACTGGCTACCGGATGCCCCGAGATCAACTGCTAAGGCTTGCTGGGCTACGTTGAGGCCGGACACCGACGCGATCACCGCGGTCAGCGCGACACACATGGCAATCAGAATTAGCCGACGCTGTCTTGCGTCGGCCATGGCCTCGGCTGGTTCATTGAGATCAGGCTTAGAGGTGGCCTGGATTGTCACGGTGGCTCGTTTCGGTGCGCGTGGAACTGGACATTAGAATGTCGTTCCAATAGTGCTCCTACTTGAGCAGATATCCAGATATCACACCAAATCCGACTATTCGACCCGACCGCTACGTACTGAGGCCGTCGGCGAGCCCGTCGATGGTATCGATGAACTCTTCCACCATGTCGAGCACCACCCGGTCTGCCGGACGAACGGAGTCGATCGAACCGACAACCTGTCCAATGAAGTAGGTCGCCAACTCTTCGGCGCCGGAGCCGGGCGTAGCTGCGGAGCGATTGATGCGATTTAGGGCCGAACCAACCAGCATCGGCTGGAGCGGCATCGGTAGTGTCCCGGGCCCGTCCTTGCGCTCCCATTCGTCGGTCCAGGGCGTGCGCAGCATGCGCGCTGGCTTACCCGTAATGGACCGCGACCGAATGGTGTCGCTCGAGGTGGCATCGAGGAACTTCTGCTTGACAGTCGGCTCAGTCTCGGCCTCGGCAGTAGTGAGCCAGACCGACCCTGTCCACACGCCGGCCGCACCAAGCGCCATCGAAGCTGCCATGTGCCTGCCGTTGGCGATTCCGCCGGCAGCGAGGACCGGGACTGGGGCGACAGCATCGACAACCTCGGGTACGAGCACCATGGTGCCGACTTCACCTGTGTGGCCGCCGGCTTCGGAGCCCTGAGCAATGATGATGTCGGCGCCAGCCTCGGCGTGCTTCACCGCGTGTGCCGTCTTGCCCGCCAGCGCGGCCACTTTCACACCCGCGGCTCGGGAACGCTCAATCACGTCGGCGGGCGGCGGCCCCAGGGCCGAGGCGATCAAACGGATGGGGTGAGCGAAGGCCACGTCAAGTAGCGGCTCGTAGCCCTGAGGTGAGACATTGAGGCTCATCCCTCTTGGCGTTTCATCATCTGGAAGTTTGGGGACCGCGTAGCGCTCCAAGATGTCTTCAACGAACTCTCGGTGCTCGGGCGGCAGGAGTTGGGCCAGGTCAGCGGCATTCAACCCGCCCTCGTCGGCCCCCACATATGTCTGCGGAAGTAACAGATCAACGCCGTAAGGGCGATCGCCTACCTCGGCATCGATCCAGGCCAGGTCGATTTCCAGCTGTTCGGGAGTGTGAGCAACAGCGCCGAGCACACCGAACCCTCCGGCCTTGGAAACCGCTGCGACCACGTCTCGACAATGGCTAAAGGCCAAGATCGGGAACTCACAGCCCAATAGTTCTGTCACTGCTGTCTTCATTGCTTCAGCCTTTCTGTGCGACGATCGTGACGGTGCCTTGGGCGGCACACACGATTTTGTCGTTGTTGGAAATGTCGATCCGGGAAACTCCGATAGTTCGACCAAGAGAGATCACATCGGCAGTAGCGGTGCAGACCCCCGATGACACCGGCCGGATCAGGTTGATCTTGAACTCAGTTGTAGCAACCCAGGAGTTGGCGGGGATCACTGGATAGAACACCACTCCCAGGCAGTGGTCGACCAGCGCCGTGAGACAACCGCCATGGAGGCTGCCGAACGGCGTCAGCAATTCGTCGCGGACATCGAGTTCCGCTACGAGGCGGCCCGCGGTGAGTTCGACATGACGAATTCCAAGGTAACCCGCGAGCCCTCCCCCGCTACTTGTAGATCCAAGCATCTGTTTGGCTGTCTGCTCGCTGAATTGTCTGAATTCCATGTCGGCTCTCTCCCCTGCCCTCACATATTGCTATAGTCTCATGCGACAGTACTCACAATTTGTGTCGTCCACTAACTGGACCGCCGTCACCCTGGGGGAACAATGACCGACCTGAACAATGACTTATCGTCCAAGAAGGGGCACGACGAGTCGGGCTTTCTGCCAACGACCGACTGGGCACGCGATCTCGACATTCTCGACAAGCGCTACATCACCAACCCAGCACCAATCTGGAAAGAGCTCCGCGGCGAGTGCCCGGTTGCTTTCACCGAACGTCGAGGGCGCTCGTGGATGCCAATCGGATACGACGACCTCGCGGAGATCGCCCACGACACCGATCACTTCTCATCTCGACGAGTAGGTGTCATCGACCTACCCGAGAGCGAGCGCGAGGATCGACCACTGCTCGGCGCTCCTCCGATCACGTCTGATCCACCGATTCACACTTGGGCGCGCCGCATCTTGCTTCCCGCGTTCGCCCCAGGTCGTGTCGCCGAAATGACTCCCATCACTCAGAACTTTGCCCGCGAACTTCTCGATGAGTTCGCCGACGGCAATCAAGCTGACGCAGCTAGCGACTATGCCCGGCACATTCCTGTCCGAGTCATTTCGCAAATGCTAGGAGTCCCCGGAACCGACGAAGACATGTTCACGGCCTGGATCGTGGCGATCCTGCAGGAAGGTTTCAACGATCTCGGGCGCAGTCTTGAGACGATCATCGAAGTGATGAAGTACTTCGATGCACGTGT
>JAHRVJ010000057.1 GCA_019090765.1 Ilumatobacteraceae bacterium | reverse complement strand
ACTGCACGGAAGCGGATCGACGGCGAATCTTCAACCTTGGCTACTACACATGGGTTGAACAGCAGGGAACGCCATTTGAGTTGTTCGAGGCGCGGCGCGACCAGAGTTTCTGGCGCGGCTTGCGACGCTATGTGGGTGTTTGGGATCAGATGATCAACGAATTCAACGAGCGCGTTGCCAGCTAGAGCGATGGTGAGTTCCGCCGCCGGTGATCACCATCACGTCACGGGGTGGCGTTGCGCGGTCTGCTCGGCAGTAGTGGACATCGCGACGGACTTCCCCTGGCGCTGCCCGAACGCAACAGCGACAGACCGGCACCACCTTCTACAGATGGTGCAGGCCGATACCTCCCCTGCCTCCACCGGCATCTCCACTCCCGACGCTCACTTTGCCTGGGCTGGCCACGCTGCGGCCAACGGTATGTCGCTCGCCGATCGAATGGAGATGGTCAGCCGCCTCAATTCAGCGGTGGGCGCCGTTGCCGGTACTGATTTCACGCCGACACCGTTCGCTCGATCCGCCGAACTTTCCGACGCACTCGGGTTTACGAGCGCGGGCGGGGTGTGGGTCAAGGACGAGACAGGGGGAGTGGCCGGGAGTCAGAAGGCGCGGCACCTGTTTCCGATCCTGCTCCACCTGCAGGCTGTGGAGGCTTTCGGCCGGTTGCCTGAACGGCCTCCGCTGGCCATTGCATCGTGTGGCAATGCGGCCCTCGCCGCGGCCACACTCGCCAGGGCCGCGCGCTGGCCGATAGAGGTCTACGTGCCGACATGGATGAGTGATGGTTTTGGTGTTCAGCTTGACCGGCTCGGTGCCGATGTGCGGCGCTGTGAACGTCTGCGGGACGACCCACCGGGCGATCCGGCGATGTTGCGATTTCGAGAGGCTGTTGAAGGCGGCGCAATTCCCTTCACCGTTCAAGGTCCCGAAAACGCGCTGTGCCTTGACGGCGGCCGCACGATTGGTTGGGAGATCAGCGAACAGCTCAGCTCCGCCGGCATCGATTCGGTGGATCGCGTCTTCGTCCAGGTTGGCGGGGGAGCGTTTGCGACGTGTCTAGGAGCAGGCCTCTCGTTGCAGCATCCATCAGCACGTCTGCATGCTGTCCAAACAGCTGGTTGTGCTCCTCTCGTTCGCGCCTGGCAGCGCGCAAAGGAACTAGATCTTGGCCCCGACGAAGTCGCCCACCATTGGGGTCAGGTGATGACGGTGTGGGAGCAGCCGCAATCGCTGGCTGATGGCATTCTCGACGATGAGACCTACGACTGGATTGGCGTTTTTGCCGCGATGGCCGCAAGCGGTGGTAGCCCAATCGAGTCGCCGGAGGCTGATGTCATCACCGCACACGAGCTGGCCCACTCAGCCGGTTTCGACGTGAGTGCAACTGGGAGTGCCGGGCTCGCAGGACTCATCAGTGCGCTTAGGTCCGGTGCCAGCTCAGGTGATCCCATCGGTGCGTCAGAGCGGGTTGTAGTGGTGATGAGTGGGATTGAACGGTGAGCCCGAGAAGCCTGTGGAGTCAGTAGCTAGTACTGTGGAGTCTTACGACTGAATCAACGACTCTGAGCCGGAACCAGGTGGTGGTTCTCGGAGCTGTATTCGTCGCGGCGATTGGGGCTGTCGGCGTATTCGGTCCGCGCCCCCAAGTGGTGGCGGCGGAATTCGATATTGAACCCATTTCGGTCGCCGCCGATGGTGGAGAACCGATCGCCGATTCAAACGTGGGTCCGGCGGTTTCCGCCAATGGTGGGGTTGTCGTTTTTGAAGCGAGCAACGAAGCTGACCGCAGTGATCTGCACGTAGAAATCCGAGATCGCATTGCCGACACCACTCAGGCGGTCGCGGAGACCCCAAGCGCAGCACCAGCGATCAGTGGCGATGGCTGCGTCGTGGCCTATTCAGTTCCGTCGGTAGCGCCGAGCGAGGGGCAAATTCATCTCGTCGCGGTCAATCGCTGCCCACAGGAGGAAGACGCGGAGGAGACTGAAGAACTGGTTGTCGAGGCGCTCATCGCGGCCCCGCTCGAGGCCGGGGTGGTGATCGACACGATCGAATCGCTCGGGCCGTTCGCTGCTCCAGCGATCTCTGAGGATGGTTCCACGATTGCATGGTCGGTCGGTTCTGAGATCCGGCGCTACATGCTGACCAATGAGAGCTACACGCTGGCGCAGAGTTTCGACTCCGCAATCGTGCCCACCGCAGAGGTCGTGACAGCGGCAGAGGTTGATATCTCCGATGATGGATCGGTGATTGCTTTCGCGGCTGGCCCCGGCCTGTTGCCGTACACACCTTCGCCGGCCAATGTTTACGTCTGGGAATTGCCGACCGAAGGCCTGGAGATTCCGACCATTGAGTTGGCGTCGATGACCGCCGTTGGTACCGATGGCAGCGCAGATTCGAGTGCACCCGCGCTGTCCGGCGACGGAGCGATCTTGTTGTTCGAGTCAATCGGCCAAGATCTGGCGGCGACCGGTGGTGCTGAAACGCCACCACCTTTCATTGTGATGCTTGACCGAGGGAACGGTACGCGGGTGCTGGCAGACACCGCCCGCCGTCCGGCGATCTCCACCGACGGCCATCACGCCGTGTACGACCGCGCCGGGGTCATCCAGATGACCTCCTGGGTGTCGGGTTCGCCGTACACAACTGTCACCGAGCAGACGATTACAACGCCGTATGTACCCGACCCCGAACCCGATGTTGTTGTTGACTCCGACGCCGTGGGCGAATCCCTTTCCGGACCTGTCGTGTCGCAGTTCGGTCGGTGGGTTGTGTTTGACAACGAACACGGCGAGATTCTCAGCGACGACACACGTTTCGATACCGGCACACACGTGTGGGCGGCCGATCTTCGCCCTGCCGACGATGGCAGCCTGCCGGATCTGACTACGACGACAACGACCACCACGACTCCACCGACGAGCGAAGAGACCACCACCACAGTTGCGGGTGGCATCAATGGCCCGGCAGCAACCGTTCCCGGCGTGGCTGTGGAACCACCGGTCGTAACCACATTGCTGCCTGCGTCGACGATTCCGATCAGAACTCCGCCACCGCCGAACAGAGTGTTTCCGCAGTTCCCGTCCAACTCGCGTACAACTCGCACGACAAGCTCAGGTGGCGGGACCACTTTCACTTCACCACAGACTCCGCCCACTTTTCAGCCAGGGGCGGTGGAATTCTCCCCAACGGTGATTGCTGCCGGCCGGCGCACTTCGAACGTTTCGCTTTCCAACACAACGAGCAAATCTCTGACCGTACGCGAGGTCCGTCTCGAGCCCACTGGCGACGGGACATTTACAGTTCTCGCCGAGAGTTGTGCGGGGTCTCCGATCGCAGCCGGGGCCGGGTGCTCAGTCGAAATCCAATTCGCCCCTACCGCGGTTGGCGCAGCGTCCAGTTTGCTAGTAGCGGAGCTGGCCGATGGGTCGGTCGTTAGTGCGCAGGTCAACGGGGTTGGGAGCGCTGCTCCGTCGCTTGACGTTGTACCCGCGGTGGCTTCGATCGGCCAGGTCGTCACTGTCTTTGGTGCCGGGTTCCCGGCCTCAGCGACTGTCGATTTCTCTTGGGGCGCCATGCCCGGGTCGGAGCAACTGCCAACCGATGAGTTTGGGACTTTCGTTCAAGTCCTCGTCGTGCTCCCGCACACACCTGGAGGACCAATCGCCATCAACGTTGCGGGCCAGGTAGACCAATT
>JAHRVJ010000056.1 GCA_019090765.1 Ilumatobacteraceae bacterium | reverse complement strand
TACCGACTTGGCAAATACAAGCAGGCCGCTTCGGCACTCGAATTGGCGCAAGAACTGCACTCGAATCCCGCGATGTTGCCGATTATTGCCGACTGTCATCGGGCACAGGCTCGCTGGTCTGCAGTTGACCGTGTTTGGGGAGAGATCAAAGCTGCGTCACCGTCGCACGACATCTTGGCCGAAGGCCGCATCGTCGCCGCCGGAGCGTTGTCCGACCAGGGTGATCTTGCTGGCGCCATCGAGCTGATGTCACCCTCGACGAAGTCCCCGAAGGTCATCCGCGAGCATCACCTTCGCCAGTGGTACGTGCTCGCTGATCTGTACGACCGTGTCGGCGACCCGATCAATGCTCGTCGCTGGTTCACTGCTGTTGCCGGGCAGGACTCGGATTACGAAGATGTGCAGTACCGTCTCCGCAGTTTCGGCCGATAGCTGCCCGTCTCACCCCGACGCTTAGTACTCCAACACTGGCCCGACGGCTAATCTCAGGCGATGGCGAACATGCACTTTCGGGCAGGCGTAGTGGCCGTCGTTGAGAATTCAATCTCCGAAGTGCTGGCGTTCGAGCGCCGTGACGTTGCGAATCAGTGGCAACTTCCCCAGGGCGGTATCGACCTCGGTGAGCAACCTGTTGAAGCTGCATGGCGTGAGCTCCACGAAGAGACTGGGCTCGGCCCCGCGGATGTTGAGCTCGTCGCTGAATTCGACGAATGGACGCTGTACGAATGGCCCGACGGTGTCAAACGGAAGGGCAAACGCCTGGGACAGGCCCATCGCTGGTTTACGTTTCGGGTGATCGCTGACGACGTGGTTCCGATACCAGATGGCGTCGAGTTCGTTGCGTGGCGATGGGTGACAAGGCAATGGCTTGTTGCACAGGTCGCGGAGTTCCGCAGGTCGGGGTATGAACGCGTACTCGGCGGCGATTGAGTGAGATCGCAATTGTGATCTGCCGGTGAACGATGACTTGTTTGCGGCCGCTGCCGACGAGCATCGTCGAGCCCGCGCTCCGCTGGCCGCTCGGCTACGCCCGCGGTCTATCGATGACGTGGTCGGCCAGGAACACTTAGTAGGTGATGGCCGCCCATTGCGGAAGCTTGTGGAAACTGACCGACTGAGTTCGGCGTTGCTGTGGGGTCCACCCGGCACTGGTAAGACAACGCTTGCTCTAGCAGTTGCAGGAAGCACCGAGCGCTCTTTCGAGCAACTCTCGGCCGTAACCGCTGGCGTCAAAGATGTGCGTGAAACGATTGAGCGGGCTCGGCAGCGGTTAGGGGAGCGGGGGCAAGGGACGATCCTCTTCCTTGATGAGATCCATCGATTTTCTAAGTCGCAGCAAGATGCGCTGTTGCCTGCGGTGGAAGATGGAACCCTCACACTGATTGGCGCAACGACAGAGAACCCGTTCTTTGAAGTCAATGCACCGCTCCGCAGCCGGTCTACCCTGTTCCGGCTGGAACCACTCGACCGAGCGGCGATTGAGATTCTTGTCGAGCGGGGGCTTGGGGCCGAAGGGGCGACGGCGGATGCCGAGGCAATCGAACTGCTTGTCGATCGGGCTGGCGGTGATGGCCGCCAGGTCCTCACGGCGCTCGAGGTTGCCTGCGCCATGTCGCGCTACACCCATGTTGAGCTGGCTCACGTGGAGGCCGCACTTGGCACCAGCGCTCTGCGGTACGGGCGCGACGATCACTACGACGTGGTTAGCGCTTTCATCAAGTCGATGCGCGGCTCCGACCCTGACGCCGCGATCTACTGGCTAGCCCGGATGCTCGAAGCCGGAGAAGACGCCCGCTTCATCGTGCGGCGGATGGTGATTTTCGCCAGCGAGGATGTCGGCCTGGCCGATAGCAATGCACTCCAAGTTGCGGTGGCGGCTGCACACGCACTGGAACATGTGGGGCTTCCCGAAGCTCAGCTGAACTTGGCGCAGGCCGTGATTCATCTTGCAACTGCGCCTAAGAGCAATCGAGCGGCACTCGCGATTTGGAATGCTCGCGCCTCGGTCAAAGACGGCGCAGTCGGCGAGGTTCCGCCACATCTTCGCGATTCCCATTATCAAGGAGCCGAATCGCTCGGGCACGGCGCGAACTATGAGTATCCTCACGACAATGAGTCGGGCTTCGTTGAGCAGCAGTATCTGCCCGACGGCTTGCGCGACAAGCAGTGGTATCGCCCGAGCACACACGGCGCCGAGCGGCGCATCGGCGAGCTGATGGCAGAACGCACCGATTCTCTGCCGACGCCAACTGATGATCTAGACCAGTCGCGCGGGCCGAGCGCATGACCGCCGGAGAGCTTGTTGCCGTTGTCGCGGCCGTGTTGCTATCAATCGGGTTCGCGGCGCTGGTTGTAGTGCTGATGCGTGTTCTCGATGCGCTGCGAGATATGCGCCGAGAGGTCGATGATCTGAAGTCCGAAACGCGGCCGCTGCTAGTCGAGTTGCAGTCTTCGGCTGACGAGGCGCGCGAGTCGGTGCTCGAAGCGCGTTCAGACCTGGAACGTTTTGACAATGTGCTCGGATCGGCCGAAGCGATCGGTGATGCGGTTTCAGGTCGCGTGGCGCGGACGGCCTTTTCTTCCCCGATGATCAAGGCTGCCGGATTCGCACGAGGCACGTCACGCACGATCGCTCGGCTACGGGGTCAGCCCCGGCAACGGGGGATGGGGCCAATCGAAGCGGGACCGAGAGTAATCGAACTGACCGAGCCACGCGACGAGTTCCGTAGCCGTCGGCAAAGGAGACGAGCATGATCAAGCGGGCCACATGGTTTCTCGGCGGCACTGCAGTTGGGCTGGCGTCGGCTGGCTATGCGAAAAAGAAGGTGAAGGAGACTGCTTCCCAGATTGCTCCGGGGCAAGTCGCCCGCTCGGCCATCAGCGTTGCGCGAGAGAAGGGGCGCGACGTAGTCGATGCCGTACGCGAGGGGCGCCAGGTGATGCGTCACACCGAAGATGAACTTCGGGCACGTCGTGAGGGGCGTCTTGAATCGTTGGAAGATCACGTGGATCCCGGTGACAAAGTGTTCGTCGACGGGGTGCCCGTCGAGAGTGGCCGAGTGATCGTGATGCGACGGCGGGAGCACCGGGCTCGCCGATGAGCGCCAAGGTTTCGGCTCCGGTGTCTACCTTCCAATCCGAATCCCAGTCCAATAGTTCGGGCACCGAGCTAGTCGACCGCCTCAGGGTGCGACTGCGGCCCGACCAGGTACGCGATTCGGCCACCGAAGTGAACTTGTATCGGCATGACGCTTCGAACATGTCGGGACATGCGAGTGTCGTTTGCTTTGCCGAATCGCGAGACGACGTTCAGGCAGTGGTGCAGGTCGCCAACGAGTTCAACGTGCCCTTCGTTGCCCGCGGATCGGGCACCGGGCTCTCTGGGGGCGCAGTCCCGCCGGACGGAGCGATTGTCATTTCGCTATCGAAGATGAATCGGATCCTCTCCGTCGATCCGGTCAACCGTATTGCCTGGGTCGAACCGGGGGTGCTGAACCTAGATCTATCCACCCAAATCGCTCATCTTGGTGTCCACTTCGCTCCCGACCCGAGTAGTCAGCAGACCTGCTCGATCGGCGGCAACGTTGCGAATAACTCTGGCGGCCCACACTGTCTTGCCGACGGCGTGACCAGCGCCCACATTCACGCCATCGAAGTTGTGCTGCCCGATGGCACGATCACCATGCTGGGCGGCGAAGACCCCGAGCCCGATGGACTTGATCTGCGTGGAGCGTTCATCGGCAGCGAAGGCATGTTTGGGGTGGCCACCAAGATTGCCGTGAAGTTGATGGCGAATCCTTTCGAAGTCGCGACCTTGCTGTTGGATTTCAGCACGGTGGCTGACGGCGCATATTTGGTGAGCGACATCATTGCCGACGGGATTGTTCCTGCCGCGGTTGAAATGATGGATCAGCTATGCCTGCAAGTGGTGGAGGAGTATGTCCATGCCGGATTACCAGTCGAGCAAGCAGCGGCGCTACTGATTGAGGTAGTCGGCTTGCCTGCCGGGGTGGAGGCCGACGTGGCGCGCATTCTTGAGTTGGCCCAGGCGAGAAACGTAGGTGGCATCAGAGTGGCGGCCGACGAAGCCGAGCGGGCCTTGTTATGGAAGGGACGCAAGTCGGCCTTCGGTGCAATCTCGCGGGTCAAGCCGAACTACTACCTACACGACACCGTGGTTCCTCGGCACCGTCTACCCGGTGTGCTCGACGAGATCTATGAGATCGCCGACCGCTACGAGCTCTTCATCATTAATGTCTTCCACGCCGGTGACGGCAATCTGCACCCCTTGCTCGTGTTCGACGCTCGCGAACCGGGCGTCATGGACCGCGTTCGTTCAGCCGGTGACGAAATTGTGCGAGCCTCGGTCGCTGCTGGGGGAGTGCTAAGCGGCGAGCACGGGATCGGCCTCGAGAAGCGCGACCTGATGCCGCTGATGTTCTCCGACGTGGATCTTGCCGCGCAGGCCGATCTGCGTAGAGCATTCGACCCCGCGCTGCTTGCCAATCCCGACAAGGTGTTGCCGAGCCCGGCTACATGCGGTGACATCCACAGTGCTCCGGAAGGGGCATGGGTATGAGTAGCACCGAGGCGAATTTCCTCGACGCGGCTAGTGAGCGTTTCGCGACCGAAGTTGGTGCTGAGGGCGAGGTCACCATAGCCGGATCGGGCACACGCTCCGGTGCTGTCGATGGGGTGCGGCTCGTCCACGCTCCCGTGGGGATCGAGTGGGTTCAGCCCGCTGAGATGACGATCAAGTGCGGGGCCGGAACGCCGGTCGAGGAGGTCGATGCTGCGCTGCGCGAGCACGGTCAACGGGTAGTCATTCCATCAGGTGGAACAATTGGGGGAGCGCTCGCGGTCGGCCAGAGCGGGATCGACCGTCTGGGCTACGGGCCGATCCGTGATGCCCTGTTGCAAACGCACTATGTGTCGGCAGCAGGTGAAGTGGTGAAAGCCGGTGGGCCAACGGTCAAGAACGTGAGCGGCTTCGATTTGTGTCGCCTGCTAGTTGGCTCGCGGGGAACATTGGGCTTTTTCTCGGATGTGATCTTGCGGACTCGGCCCAGAGCACAAGCTGAGCAGTGGTTCATGAGTGAACGTGACCCGTGGGAACTAATCGCCGAGCTATACCGGCCGATCTCGGTGCTGTGGGATGGCGCAACTGTATGGGTTCATCTCGAAGGCCATGCCGACGACATAGCCGCCGAGGCCTCAACCACGGGCATGGTCGAAACCGACGGACCGTCGACCCTCCCTCAGCAAGCGCGCTGGTCGATGTCTCCATCAGAACTTGAATCCTTGAGAGTCGCGACCCCCGGCTCGTTTGTCGCCGAAATCGGGGTCGGCATCGTGCACCACACTCGCCCGGCGCCTAACCGCGAGCAGGACGCCGCGGTAGTTGAAATGAACCGACGGATCAGACACGAGTTTGACCCGGCCGGTCGCCTGAATCCGGGGTTGGCCGACTAGCTCAGATGAACTTGCGGAGCAGGTTCTGCTTGCGCTTGGTGTATGGCGGGTAGGTGAGGGTGGGGTCGGGGCGAATCCCCTTCTTGAACACTGGCTTGTGGTGAGAGAAGACATCGAATCCGGCCTTGCCGTGGTACGAACCCATGCCGCTCGGCCCGATACCGCCGAATGGCAGGTCAGGAACTGCAAGGTGCAGCAGTGCATGGTTGAGCGTGACGCCACCGGCCGATGTGTGTTCGACAATGCGGTCGAGCACTGCATCACTCGCACTAAACGCATAGAGCGCGAGCGGCTTGTCGCGTTCGTTGACGAAGTCGATGGCTTCGTCAATACTGCCCACCTTGAGGACGGGCAAGATCGGCCCGAAGATCTCCTCACTCATCACGGCCGCGTCAGGCTCGACGCCCGCGAGAACCGTCGGCGCAAGGTAGCACCCGGTGCGGTCGTAGCTGCCGCCGGTGACGATCGTCTCGTAGCCGCCTCCATCGAGGAGCGCGGTCAGGCGGTCGTGGTGACGCTCGTTGACGATCCGAGCGAAGTCAGGCGAGGCCTGCGGGTCGTCGCCGTAGAAGCCGGTGATGGTGGCTTGCAGGGCCGCAAGCAGCTCCTCCTCGACGCCGTCTTCAACAAGGATGTAATCCGGGGCCACACAAGTTTGACCGGCGTTGATGAACTTGGCCCACGCAATTCGTCGAGCGGCGATCTTGATGTTCGCGTCGGCGGCGACGATGGTCGGGCTCTTTCCACCCAGTTCGAGCGTGACTGGGGTCAAGTGCTTTGCCGCGGCGGCCATCACGACCCGGGCGACTACGCCATTGCCGGTGTAGAAGATGTGGTCGAACTGTTCCTCGAGCAGCTTGGTGGTCTCGGCTACTCCGCCGTTCACTACTGACACAATCCGTTTGTCGAGGTATTCGGGCACGAGCTCCTCGATCAGCGCGGCGACGGTCGGCGTAACCTCGGAGGGCTTGAGGACCGCTGTGTTCCCGGCGGCCAAAGCCGGCACAAGGGGAGCGAATAGCAGGTGGATCGGATAGTTCCAGGGGGCGATGATGCATACCGTGCCGAGCGGCTGCGGGTGGAGACGGCCAGCGCCGGGCTTGAGGGGGAGAGGCACCTTGGCCTTCTGCGGCTTGTTCCATGATTCGAGATGCTTGAGTGCCTCGTCGACCTCGGACAGGGTGCCAGCAATCTCGGCCATGTACGCCTCGATTCGAGGCTTACCAAGGTCGGTAACGACCGCGTCGATGAGGCGGCCTTCCTGCTCAACTAGCAGCAAGCGAAGCTGGCGGAGCTGGCCGGCTCTGGCTTCGACTTCGTGGAGTGCGCCGCCTCGGAAGCCTGCCCGAAGGTCTTCGACGACGCCTGGAATGGACTCAACAGCAGTCATTCGTTCAGCGTAGATCGTTATCGCGCCTGATGCGTAGGGCAGAAGTAGCAGATTCGGTTGGCGATCTCGATTCTGCGGATCTCGTCACCGCACTTGAGGCAGTGATCGCGCTTGTAGGCGTATGTCGCTTCCTCCCGCGGGATCGGTCGACCCCGGCCAATCCCAACTTCATCTCTGGAGACCGTAACGATTCGTCCGTCGCTGACGCCCCGTCGCAGCATTGTTCGGATCGTTTCCCAAAGGGCTTCAAGTTCATCGACCTCGAATTCGCGGCCGGGTTTGAGCGGGTGAATGCCCAAGACGAAAAGGGCTTCGGCCCGATAGACGTTGCCGACGCCGGCGACCACCGACTGGTCCATGATCAGGTCGCCGATGCCGCGATCGCTGGCGCGGATCTTGTCGATCATGCGATCGGGTTTGGAGTTCCGACGGAGAGGGTCGGGCCCCAGCCGGGCCAAAATCGAGATCCGCACGTCAGGGGCATCGAGTGAGCAAATTGTCGGTCCGCTCAGGTCGATCGTGACGATCTCCGCCGTTTCCGTTTCAGTGGTGAGTCGCATCCGCACCTCACCAATCGGGTCGTTGAGAGTGGGTCCAACCTGCACTCGAAACTTGCCGAACAGGCCGAGGTGAACGTGGCCGACCTCGCCGCTGTCCCATTCGTAAAAGAGATGCTTGCCGCGTGGCTCTATCCGGTTCAGGAACGCACCGTCGATACGCATGGCGCTTTCAGCGAACCGGCCCTGCGGGCTGGAGACACCGATTGGGCGCCCAACGAGCAACTTGCTGTGGTCTTTTGCAATCTTGTGAATCGTGTGGCCTTCAGGCATGCCAGCCAGACCGTACGATGGCTGCGGTATGACCGCAGCATCGAGTGCTCAGCAAACGGTGATGGGCGAATCGGTTCTCGGCCTCGACCCCGAGAAGCTGAACACCTGCGTCAGCTGTGGACTTTGCCTGCCGTTCTGCCCGACCTTCCGGGTGACAGGCGAGGAGTCGTATTCTCCGCGTGGCCGAATCGATGCCATGCGAGCGGTCGAGAATGGCACGCTGCCGATCGATACCGACTTTGTCGAATTTGTCGAAACCTGTGTGCAGTGTCGTGGTTGCGAACCGGCTTGCCCGAGCGGGGTGAGGTTCGGTGAGCTAATGGAAGGCACACGAGCCACACTTGCGGCATCAGGTTCGATCACCCCCTGGTGGCAACGCGCAGGATTTTCCGTGCTTGGCCACCATCGGACGCTGCTGGCTGGATCGACTTTACTGGCGTACGCCCAGCGCCTGCGCCTCG
>JAHRVJ010000055.1 GCA_019090765.1 Ilumatobacteraceae bacterium | reverse complement strand
GCCGACAGGCTGCCGAAGGAAGCCTGAGCGAAGTTCAGGACCCGCGAGACGCTGTAGACGAGCACGATTCCCAGCGCCAGCAGCGCGTAGCTCGAGCCGCCAGCTAGGCCGACGACTACGAAGGTGAGGAATTCGTCCAACTGAGGCGCCTGTTAGTCGATGAAGCTAGATGTCCACTCGGGCACGATTTCCGCACTCCAGGGAGCCTCAGCAATAGCCTCAGTGACAATTATCTGGTTAGAGGCAATCTGTGTGCCATTGAAATCGATCGGGTTAAAGAGTCCGTTGTCGTACTTCATGCTGTCGAGCGCATTTAGGAAACTGGCCGTCGATAGGTCGTCCCCAGCTAGCTCTAGGGCCTCCCGATAGCTGTCGAATAGACCCCAGAACACAGGGAGACGTTCGGGAGCTTCACGGTCGGGATACTTCGCGGCCCAGGCTGCCTGTGCTTCCTCCGCCAGCGGGTTGCCAGCAGTTTCGACAACAGTGCCGGCAAACGCTTGACATCCGATCAATTCAGGAACGCCGATCGGAGGCTTCGTGCTACACGTCAAGGTGTTGGCTGTAGTGGTGAATTGAGGTGTGTAGTTCTGTTCGGCGCAGAGCCGAGCAAATTGGGTTGAGACGGTTGGGACCAGAATCGTGAAGACAACTTCGGCGCCCAGATTCTGGAGTTTGACGCACTCCGCGGTCATCTCATTGGGGTTGCCTTGCTTGTCAACCGCATCAGCGGCCACAACGTTTCCACCCAACTCATCCATCCGGTCAACGAAGGCCTTCTCCATTCCTTCGGAACTGGGGCTATTGAACCTAACCATGGCCACAGGCGTCTCGGCGTTAGCAACGTCGCTCACGATGTACTCAGCCATTAGCGGCGACATCCCGTCGTAGGTCATTGTCATTGACCGGTACCCATCCAAACCGATGAGGCCAGCCTCTGCGACTCCAAGTGACATATATGGAATGTTCTCCTCGCTGGCACGAGTAGCACACGTGATCACCTGGTCGGCCCCACCGAGGCCCGAAATGAACAGAACCTCGTTGGCGATCAGGTCTCGACAGGCCTGCAGCGCCATGTCGGCGCTGTATCCGTCATCTTGAAGATCGACAGTCACATCGCGGCCATTGACGCCCCCGTTCGCGTTGACAGTCTCCCAGTAGAGAGTGGTCATATCCCCGAGACCCAAAACGTCACCCAGATCGATTCCGCCAACCGTCTCGGGTGCGTGAATGCCAATCCGCACCTCAGTATCGGTCACTCCGCTCGAGCTGTCTTCGATCTCAGGAGGATCAGTCGCCACTGGAGCTTCGGTCGCCTCGGTAGCAGGCGGGTCAGTCGCATCAGATTCGGTTGAATCGGTGGCGGTCGAGTCGCTCGGGGGACTCGTCGCCGATGTTTCCGCGGGTGGATTCGTGTCGCTGGATTCGTCTTTCGACCCGCAGGCCGCAGCGAAAACTAGGAGTGCCGCCAAGACGGCGGCGCTTGAACGAGTTCCTTTACGGACCATAATTCCCCCGAGCGTTAGTTTTACGTTTTGATAATTTTAGTATGACACAGATCCCCATCTGTGTCTCATTCGGAAGCAGATTTTCATTCGATGAGGCTGTAGTCGACGATGACCCCACGCCCCTGACAGTCGGGGCATTCCGCGGAGTATTCGGTCAGCAGGCCTTCACCGATGCGTTTGCGCGTCATCTCTACTAGACCAAGTTCGGTGATGTCGAAGACTTGGGAGCGTGTCTTATCGCGGGCCAGAGCGTTGCGGAACGTCTCGACCACCTTGGCGCGATTGTCGCGAATTTCCATGTCGATGAAATCAATCACGATGATGCCGCCAATGTCTCGCAGCCGGAGTTGTTTGGCGATTTCCTCCGCGGCTTCGAGGTTGTTGTAGAAGACGGTCTCTTCGAGATTCGACTTACCAACGTTCTTGCCGGTATTGACGTCGATCACTGTCAAAGCTTCGGTGTGTTCAATGATCAACGAGCCACCTGACGGCAACCAGACCTTGCGGTCGAGCGCCTTGTGGACCTGCTCGTGGATGTGCTGGCGTTCGAACAACGACAGTCCGCTCGCCTCAGTGTCGTAGTACTCGATCCGGTCGGCCAACTCGGGATTGAAAGCTGTGACGTAGCTCTTGACTTCGTTGTACAGTCGCTCGTCGTCGATCAACACGCTGCGATAATCGGCGTTGAATTCTTCACGAATCACTCTGACGGCAAGCTCGGGCTCACGATGCAACAGGGTGGGCCGCTGCACCTTTGCAGCTTGCTTCGCGATCGCCTCCCATTGATCGAGCAGGATCTTCATGTCGGCGCGCAGTTCGTCTTCGGTCGCTGTTTCCGCAGCTGTTCTGACGATCAGGCCATGCTCGTCGGGCTTCACCCGGTCGAGAATGCCCCGTAGGCGCTTGCGGACGTTGTCGGGCAACCGCTTGGAGATGCCGTACGTCTTCGAATTCGGGATCAGCACCACGAAGCGTCCTGGGAGCGACACCTCCTGGGTAAGCCGGGCGCCCTTGTGTGCAATGGGGTTCTTGGTCACCTGGCAGATGATCAGCTGCTTGTTCTTGAGGATGTCTTCGATCCGCGGGTTCTTACCCTTTTCCTCGATGTCTTCGGGGTCGTACTGCACGTCGCCGCGATAGAGCACTGCATTCTTGGGAGTCGCGATATCGACGAATGCCGCTTCCATTCCGGGCAACACGTTCTGCACGCGGCCGACATAGATATTGCCGTGGATCTGGCTGACATCATCAGCCGGACGACTCACGTAGTGCTCGATCAAACTCCGGCCTTCAAGAACTGCCACTTGGGTCATCCCCGGGCGCACCTGTACGCCCATTAGGTAACGGCCGATCGGCTTACCATTGCGTTCACGCCCGCGCCGCTGCTCAAGCGTTGCCTCGTCTAGCTGTCCATCGGCGCCACCCTTACCGCGGCCTCGACCACGGCCGCGGCGACCCTTCTTAGCCTGCCCACTGCCAGAGCGCGACGAACCGCCCTCGTTCTGTTCGCCCCTTTCTGCGGTGCCTGACTTCTTCCCAGAAGATGATGACTGGCCGCCACCACCACGGCCACCACGACGGCGACGGCGGCGTTGACCACCCTCTTTGGCGGAGCCGTCAGCCTGATCTGATTTGGCTGCGGCGTCGTCGCCAGTACCTGCTGGGCCCGGAGGAGGCTCGCTCGGCACCGGCATCGTGTCACCAATCTGGGGGCGTCGAACCAAGCCTCGTTCGGCATCTTCTCGAGACGGCCGGCCCTCGCTCATTGGCTTGGGCAGCTCAACATCGCTGCGGTCACCGCCGTCGGCAGAGCCGACTTCAGACGATTGACCGTCTTGTTTTTTGGCTTGACCACCGGAGGCTCCGCGGCGGCGTTTCTCTGACCCCTCGCCCTTGGTGGACGATGCGCGGGGCTTGCCACTAGCTGCGGTGTCGGAGGCCGCCTCGGCCGGGGAGTCGGTTTCGGATTGATCCATCTTGGAGGGTTTCCCTTCTCGGGAGCAGCGCCCTTCGGCCGTGCTCCGGGAGCGGGGGCAGGCTGGCGGTGCAGCAAGACCTGGTCGCTCGTGAACTTCGAGGTCGCCGGATGACGATCCCGTTCATGCGCTCTGACCTTGGTCGGGCGCGGTGACGACAGCTGGCAGCGAGAGCACCTCGCGTTGGCCGTCTTCGTCGGTGATCCATTGGTGAGTTCGCATCACTCTGAGATCGATGACATCGATCCCGGGGAACGCGGCAGAAGCTAGCTCGGATGGGCGCAAGGCCCGACCAATAGTCGAAAGCTCGGCAACGAACTTTGTGCCACTCGGGTCGACACCAAGGTCGCGTATCAATGGTCGCACATCGTCAACCGAGGGCTTTCTCTTGCGGACCCGTTCAACCATCAACTCATCTGCGGCAAGCAAGTCGTGGGCAATAGTCTCGATGGGTCCGGACTCAATACCGGCACCGCTGATCGCCCACGAAGTCGACGTCACCTCAGTTTGCAGGGAGCCGCGCGCCGGGTCGGTTTCGGCAACTACCTGTACGTCGATCCCGGTGGGAAGTGCGTTGGAAAGGTCCGCAATAAAGCCAGCATCGTCGAACTCGACGCTGGCGCCAGGGGCGAGGTCGATGTCGATAAATTCCGCCACCGATTCCGCCCCCGTCGGCAACGCCAAGCCGAAACTGAGTTTCGGACGAGGTGTGAATCCTTCGGTGTAAGCCACTGGGAAGCTGATTCTACGCAGTGCACGCTCCCACAGGCGAGCACCGTCACGATGGCTAACGAATCGGACCTTGCCCAACTTGGAATAGCGCACGCGTAGCCTCATGCCAGTTCACCGGCCAAACCACTTAGAACGGCCTGTTCATCGTGTTTCTTCGTCGTCAATACCACCGACACTTCGCCCCCACGGGCGAGATCCTGACCTGTCCCCTGGCTTCCGCCCGCTGGCGCCACCGGCGAAGCCACAACGTGCTCGATTCCGTATCCGGTACAAACTCCGCAGTCGTAGCAAGGCGTCCAACGGCAGTCCTCCAGGCCGCTCTCGGCGAGCGCCGCCTGCCATTCACCCCAAAGAAAGTCCTCGTGCAGCCCGGCACTGAGATGCGTCCACGGCATCACCTCGCCCTGCTCACGGTGGCGGTTGACATACCACTCCAGCGACATATCTTCAGCGGCGAACGCCTCGCTCCAGCGGTCGAGATCGAAATGTTCACCCCATTCCTGAAATGTCCCGCCATCGCGCCATACACGCTCGATGACTCTTCCCACACGCCGGTCTCCCCTACTGGCGATTCCTTCAGCTGTGCTTGCTGACGCGTCGTGCCACTTGATATTCACTCCGGGAGAGCGTCGGGTGGCGTCGCGTAGCAGGCTGATCTTGCGGCCGAACTCTTCCTCAGTGTTCTGACCGAACCATTGGAACGGGGTATGGGCCTTAGGAACGAACCCGCCGATGCTGAGGGTGATTGATGCCCGCGGCGTGAACCGTTTGCCGATGTCTACGCAGTTCTTGGCCAGTTCGGCGATCGCCAGAGTGTCGTGGTCGGTTTCGGTGGGCAGCCCAATCAGGAAGTAGAGCTTCATCCGCGTCCAGCCCTGAGAGAACGCCGACTCGACCGCACCGTAGAGGTCTTCCTCGGTGATCAACTTATTAATCACTGTCCGCAG
>JAHRVJ010000054.1 GCA_019090765.1 Ilumatobacteraceae bacterium | reverse complement strand
CGCTCACTGAGCTGTTCGGATTCGCGACGAGTTGGGCACTCGGAGTGCTGGCGCTCACGCTACTCCTGCGGTATCTGACCGTTGTACGGGTGCCGTGGCCGAGCGCGATCATCGGTGGAGCGATAACTGCGGCGATGGTGGCGATCGGCGCGGTAGCGATCGGCGCGTACCTTCGACGTTTCGCAACGACATCATTGGCGGGAGCCACCGGCAGCATTTTCTTGTTTCTTATCTGGATGTACTACGAGGCCCAGATCGTCTTAGCCGGCGCAGAACTGACACGCGCCCTAGCTGACTCGGCGTCACCTGATCAACGGGAGCCCGGCGCCAGTCCAGGCAACGACGCCGCCGTCAATGTTCTCGACTGATTGGAATCCGAGCGCTTCCAGTTTCGGAATGGTCTGCCCACTGCGGTTTCCTGAGCGGCAGTACAGGACGTACGGCACATCGGGGTCCAACGTTGCCAGCTGTGCATCGAAGTCGTCGCTATAGAAATCGATCATCACCGCACCCTGGAGGTGACCCTCGGCGAACTCCTCAGGAGTCCGGACGTCGAGGACGATGAGCCCTGGCGGAGCATCGGCAATGGTGGCCGCAGCCTGTTGCGCCGAAACTGTGTTGATTCCGGTTGAAGCTGCCGCGCTGGTAACGGTATCTGGGGGTGTGATCTCCGAGGCGCTGTCGCTTCCGCCGCATGCTGCGGCGAAAGTGAAGGCGAGA
Source organism: Ilumatobacteraceae bacterium (assembly GCA_019090765.1). GTDB lineage: Bacteria > Actinomycetota > Acidimicrobiia > Acidimicrobiales > Ilumatobacteraceae > Sva-07. Next base: position 2,454 of record JAHRVJ010000054.1, on the reverse strand, counting down.
CCTAGCGGAAGGAGAATTCTCGTCGTTCGCGACATGACCCCATCATGCCCTGAAATCGGGGCTATAGAGCGTTCGGGCTCGATGAGGAAGTCCAAAAGTGTCGAGTGACCCTGGACAGTGGCCGCGGTGTGCGGTTTAGTTGACCCATGTCGCCCGACTCGACCGACGACCTGTCCTCGTCAGAAGGTGATTTCGCCGAGTCATTCGACCTCGCCGACGGTCGTCATCTCGAGGTCAGACGAACCACGACGAAAGACGCGTCGCTGATCTGGGGGTTCTACGAGGGGATGACTGCCCTTGATCGACGGCGACGGTTCTTCGGTGCTTTCCGCCCGGATCTCGACTGGTGTCGGGGTTGGGCCGATGTCGGCTCCCGCGGTGGATTTGGGGTGATCGCGATTGTTCGCGACGAGGGCAATGACGCGGTGGAGGTTGCCGGGGAAGCCGGGTACGCACTGCGGAGCGACGGAGATGGAGACCTCGCGGTAACAGTTGCGCAGCAGTGGCGGGGCTGGTTGGGTGCATACCTTGTCGACGTGCTTGTGCGCCATGCCCCGATCGACGGAATTGAGAATCTGCAGGCTGACGTGCTGCTTGAGAACGGCCCGATGCTCGCGACCTTGCAGAACCGCGGCCCGGTAGCACTCGATCATGATGATGGTGTCGTCCGATTGAGCATCGGCACGGCCGCTACGCCCACGTGGCCAAAGCGCGATCAACGCCGTCGTGTGCTTGTGGAGATCGCTGGGGGACGGTGGTCGGGAGAACGTCAAGCCAATGAGGCCGGTCTTGCGACGGCAGTATGTTCCGGGCCGACGCGCTTGGGTCGAAGAGGCTGCCCGGTGCTGAAGGGAGAACATTGCCCACTCGCTGACGATGCGGACGCGATTATCGTGTTGTTGGATCCCGACGACGAACAGACCGCGTTAATGATCGAGTCCCACCTCCGGATGTCCCCGGGTGTTCCTGTACTTGCCAGGCGTGCCCGGGATCGGTCAGAGGGCGAGGCGCTCGATGGTCGCGATGCAGGCATGCCTGAGGGGTGTGTCGAAGTGGAGTCGCCACCCGCTCATGCGGTGCAGCAGATCCTGTCTCTGGTCGGTAAGCGCGAGCCGGATGCCTCCCCTCAGGTGTACGCGTAGCGGAGTAGGCCAGCGACACCGTCGGGCGCCGGAATATCGGGGGCGACGACGACATCTGCCCCTAACTCCAAAGCTCCCTTGGCAAGTAGGTTGGCTTCGCCGATTTCGTCGATTTGCGACGCATCAAGGAAAAGGGTTGCGACGCGACCTTCGCTGATCGCTGTCTGCGTCGTGGCCTGTCCGGCCACCGCGAGATCGTGCTGGCCCAATTCGCGGGCCAGTCGTGCAACGGCTTCAGTACGGTGTCGGGTGCGTTCCTCCAGAGCGGCCTCGCGTGCTGCAAGGTGGAGCCGAGCAGGCGAATCGGGCTCGTGTCGGGCACCCGCCTGAACCGTGTGAACGGCGAATCGATGTTGGTCGAGGTGCTGTTCGACCGATGCCACTTCGCGGTCGTCGCCGGTGAGCACGATGAGCGTTGCGCCAGCCCGTTCAGCATTCTTGGTGAGTTCCTTTGCGATCAGATCGGCGTTGCGTTCATACACCTGATTTGCTCGCCGCTGGAATCCAGCCTGGTCGCCGCCGGTGTGGCGATGAGTTGATACATGGTCACCCTTCACCGAGCCAGTTTCGACTAGATCGAGATGTCCAAGTTCGAAAGTGTCCGCGCCGACGTGGTCAACAATCGCTCCGATCGCTGGCGCGCGATCGCTTAGTTCTTCCAACGCGGGTAGGAGGTCGGGGTGCGAAGCGACGCGGATGCCAGACGGAACCTCGTGGTCGGCCAGCCAACAGAACGCGGCGCTCTGGGCATTGGCCGTGAGCAAGACGTGAACTCCTCGCCGATCGAGCTCCTCGCGAGCGTCATCAAGGCAGCGAATCATCGCGTCGTCGGCCTGATGGTGGCGCAGGTCGGTTTGGGTCGCATGCCACCGAATATGACGGTCCTCGCCGCGCTCTCCTGGTAAAGCTCGCCGCATGACTACCGTCGCGTGGGGGCCGGGAGCTTGGTATCTCTCGATGACATCGTCCACCGACTTGAGTTCGGTGATCGGTGTTGTTCCCTTGGTCGCTGGGTTACCGCTCTTTGCCATAGACCAAGTATCTGACGTGACTCGGGTAAGCGCCAGAGGAGAAGGTCATTGGCAGTCGCTGGACCGCGCCCCTCAGGCAGTTGCGATCACCATCGCTACCGCCGCGGCCCCATAGATGCCAAAGAGTATCGCTCCGGATCGTCGACCGAGAACCGGCCTCGATGACCCGACGGCGGTCGCGGCGGCAACCCCCAAAGCGGCGATGATGCAAATCGTGGCAGCGCCTGGCGACACGATCGTGGCTCTCATTGCTGGCCCAGCGCCGAGTGCCAGAGTGGCAT
>JAHRVJ010000053.1 GCA_019090765.1 Ilumatobacteraceae bacterium | reverse complement strand
TTAGACACGACCGCCAACTGGAATCACCCGCAACAGATGATTCCAGCGGCACTCAACGCACGCTTCAACCACATAGGCATTGAGTTCGTCGGAACGCGAGTTCAGCTGGCTCATTTCCTTGGCGGTCGAAACACATCGACCCTGCGCCGACAACCGCGGGCCGAAGACATAGGTAACGAGCTTCAAGTCGGACTCTTCACAGATCGGGCAGCGGGTCGACGTTTGAGTGCCGACATTCTTCGCCGCTCGCAATAACTCGGGGTGAGCGTCGCACACTTGGTCGAGTGGGAGGCGCCCCTTCCTCACCTGGCTGATAAGCATCCGCCGGGCGAGGCGGTGGTCGACCATGCCCCGCGATCCATCGGTGCCACGGAGTGCGCCGACCGAGAAGCTCATAGATGCCGAGACTACTTCGACGACATGATCCCCGTCAGACCGACCCAGAGCAGTCAGAATGTTCCCGTGGTCCCCAACATCAACTACGGCCCCGGAATCCCGGGCGACAACGAACTCAAGCTTTGCGGAGATGTCAGCGATGCCAAGCGGGCCGTCGAGTTGGGCATCTCGGAATGGTTCAACTCGATCGCGTTCGCTAGTGCGGGCGCCAAGTCAATCGCCATTGACCCCAACCCTGAGCACATTGCTGAAAGTCGCCGACGGGCATCAGACGCGGAAGTTCAAGTCCAGTGCCATCAAAGCGAGCTGGCCGACCTCGGCGACGTGGCTTCAAGTTCATGCGTTGTCGTAGTTGCCGCCGACACGATTACCGAGATCGATGATCTCGGTCGGCTGCTCCGCCAGGTTCACCGAATCCTCAAGCCAAGCATGCCATTCGTCATCTCGCTTCCACATCCAGCAGCGTCAGTATCGACCGAACATCCCTACGGCAGCACCCAACGCTCAGTTGGTAATTGGTTTACTTCGCTCGGACGCAGCAACTTCCGCGTCGATCGTCTGCTCGAACTCGGCGTCGGGCCAGCGAGTCCGGCTCCGACAACACTCGTGTTGCGAGCCCGCAAAGAGGGATCCTGACCGGCGAGGCAGTAGGCGGTCAGAAGTCGATAGTTGTCGGATCCAGTTCGAGGCCAGAGCGTTCGTCTTCGGTGATCTGTGCCGGCCGCGGCCGACCAAACAGGTAACCCTGGCCCCGGTCACAGCCCAAATCACGTAAGCGATTCAGTTGCAGGGGCGTTTCCACTCCCTCGGCTACCACCTTGAGCCCAAGCGAATGCCCGAGCCGAATCACTGCCTCAACAATCGAACTGTCGTCGGCCTCAAGCCCCAACCCAGACACGAAGGTCCGGTCGACCTTGATCGCCTCGACTGGGAAACGTTTGAGATAAGTCAGCGACGAATACCCCGTACCAAAATCATCGACCGACAAGTGGATGCCAAGGTTGCGTAATCTTCTCAAAGATGCCGCAGCCACGCTGGTGTCGGCCATCAACGTCGTTTCAGTAATTTCTAACCACAACGAATCGGCGTCGATCCCGGTCTCTCCCAACGCCTCGCTGATCAATTCCGGGTAGTCGTCGTCCATCAGTTGTTGCGTAGCAACGTTCACCGAGAGCGAGCAGTCTGCGAAGCGCAAGCCAACAGCGCGCCAATGGGCAAGCTGGGCCAAGGAATCGCGCAGCATTCGTCCACCCAGCTCCGAGATCAGGCCCGACTCTTCGGCGACCGGCAGGAATTGGTGTGGCATCAACAAACCGCGCTCGGGATGAAGCCACCGAACGAGCACCTCGAAGCTCACCACCTGGCCGCCGGCCAGGTCCACAATTGGTTGGAAGTACGGCACGATCTCGCCTCGCTCCAACCCCTTTCGCAGATCGATCGACGTTTGGAGTGTCAGCATCGATGCGCTCCGCGTCTCGGCAGTGAACGCTTCGACACGGTCACGTCCACCAGCCTTTGCGCTGTACATCGCGGCGTCGGCGTCACGCAGCAACTCATCGGCGGTGAGGCCGTCAACCACGTTCACCGCAAATCCAATGCTCGCTGTCACCACAAGTTCGTGACCATCGACAACAACCGGCTGCTGAACCTCACTTCGCAGCCGTTCGGCAAGTCCCGCGGGGTCACCACCGTCGTCTACGAAGACAACAAACTCGTCACCGCCAAAACGGGCGAGTCGATCTGTGCCCCGCATCACTTTTCGAAGGCGCTGAGCTGTTGCCCGGAGCAGTTCATCGCCAACCCCGTGTCCGAGGCTGTCGTTGACCGCCTTAAAGTTGTCGAGATCAATGAACAGCACTGAAACGTCACCGGGTCGCGCCAATGCAAGCAGCTGATCAAGCCGCTCCACCAGCGCCGCACGATTCGACAGCTCTGTCAACCCGTCGTGTGTGGCGGCATGAGTGAGACGCTCAGCAGCCAGGCGCTGATCAGTTACGTCTTCGATGTGAGTGATCGCATACGCGACGCCTTCGTCTTCGGTAATCGACACTCTCGTACGTGCCCACACATACTCACCATCGCTTCGTAAGTAGCGCTGATCAATGAGATACGTATCGGCGATTCCGAGTTCGAGTCGAGCACGTTGGGTAGCCGCGGCACGAAGGTCCTCGGGGTGAGTGATCTCACGAATCCCAACCCCCAACAGCGAGTCGAGTGGACGCATCAACATGTCGGCCAACGATTGATTGGCATCGACAAGTTTGCTGTCGTGGAGACGAACGAGTGCCATCCCAGTTGGCGCCGAATGGAAGGCCTGCTGGAACCGCCGCCGTGCCTGCTCAAGCTTGACCGAACTGCGTTCCCGATCCGAAACATCGCGCAGCACAACGACGGCCCCCGTCGCGACGGCGCCGCCGTCGCTTGATCCGCGGTGATGTAGCCAGGCCTCTACAAGGTGAGGGCTGCCGTTCGAATCGACGAGTTCGAGAACCATGGGTGACGCACCAACGGTGGCCGTGTCACTGGCTGGGAGATCAATCCGCCACCGTTCAGTAACCGAATCGCGGTCGGTGTCGCCAACCATCGTGAGGAATGAACGGCCGACGAGATCGTCGATCGAGCGACCGGTGAGATCCGCGGCGCGCTGATTGGCAGTTGCAATTGCGCCTCTTTCGTCGAGCCCCATTACCGCGTCTGGAAGATTGTCGAGCAACTGGCGTACTTCGGATTGGGTCCGCGACAGTTCGTCGATCGTCCCACCGAACCGTCTACCCAGCCGAATGACGCCAGCCACTGTTGCAATCACGGCCAGCAGTGCCAGCGAACCGATAGCGATGACGACCCCGACTTCACTAGATGGGCGGTCGGAAACGGCCAGTGACGTCGTCAGCGCGACAAGCGCGGCGACCACGACGACCACTGGCAGAACAATCCACCAGGCACGCAGGCTGGTAGTCGACCCCGTGACCGTGACCGCGGTATCCGACTTTCGTGATGACCGCATTCTGCAACGCTACGACAGCGTCTGGCCGCGAGCGGTGGATGGTCCCTAGGTGATGTTCAAGCGAGCCGTCGAGCCGATCCGGAACGACTACCTCAGGCGTTGCGCTCGGCCCACCAAACGTCGAGTTTGGCGTGGATTGCGTCGTCGCCGATCAAACCATCATCTAAGCGGACGTCGAGCAAGAATCGCATTGCGTCGCCGACATCGCGACCCGGCTTCAAGCTCAAGTACTGCATCACCTGGTTGCCATCAAGCTCAGGGCGAATTGCTGCCAGTTCTTCAGCTTCGCCAAGCTCAGCAATGCGCACTTCGAGGTCGTCCATGCGAGCAGACAGCCGGGCGGCCTTTTTGGCGTTGCGGGTCGTGCAGTCGCAGCGCGTCAGCACGTTGAGTTCCGAAAGTAACTCGCCGGCGTCGCGTACATAGCGCCGCACGGCTGAGTCTGACCAGCCCATTGCATAGGTATGGAAACGGAGGTGGAGAGCCACCAGATCGGTGACCTTCGAGACGTCTTCGTTCGAGTATCGAAGCGCGTTCATCCGCTTGCGCGTCATCCGTGCCCCCACAGCGTCGTGGTGATGAAACGTCGTGCCCTTGCCTTCAGCAAATCCCCGTGTGCGTGGCTTACCAACATCGTGGAACAACGCCGCGATTCGCGTCAGTCGGAAGTCGTAGGGCGCGGTGCCGTCGGCTTCAATCGTGGGGGGACGAACGTTCTCGACAACAGCAATCGAGTGAGTGAGCACATCCTTGTGGCGGTGAATCGGATCATGCTCAAGACGCATCGCTGGCAGCTCTGGCAGAAAGTGATCGGCGAGGCCAGTCTCGACGAGAAACCAAAGCCCAGCCGATGGGTGATCAACCACCATCAACTTGTCGAGCTCGTCCCGAACTCG
>JAHRVJ010000052.1 GCA_019090765.1 Ilumatobacteraceae bacterium | reverse complement strand
GAACGCGGGCGCCGGTTGGCCAATTCACGACGCATCTGACGCATTTCTGAACGAAGCTGAGCCTTACCGGGAGCGGGCGGCGCGCTATCTGGCATCAGAGTGAGCGTACAGTTAGCGGCGATGAGCGAACCGACAGTAAGTCCCAAGACCTCGACCGACTTCGACTCCGGGCACTTTCGCACCGTGCTCGGCCACTTCCCCACGGGTGTCACAGTGGTCACAGGGATGGCACCCGGCGACCGCCCGCATGGCTTCACCATCGGATCATTCACATCAGTGTCACTAGAGCCGCCGATGGTGGGCTTCTTACCCCAGGTCGATTCCACAACTTGGCAACTCATGGCCGACGCTGGCAGCTTCTGCGTCAATGTGCTCAGCAGCAAGCAGAGTGATCTGTGTTGGAAGTTCGCCAAGAGCGACCCCGAACAGACGCGATTCGACGGCGTGCAATGGCATCAGTCACCATCGGGGTCGCCAATACTTGACCGGGCGGTCGCATGGATCGACTGTGCAGTCGAGGACGTCTACACCATGGGCGACCACCTGTTTGTCCTCGGACGAGTAACCGCACTCGATGCAGACGCCGATCACAACGGCCTCCCACCTGAACCGCTCGTGTTCTACCGTGGAGCAATTGGCGGATTCTCAGCCGAGGGCTGAAGTCCACTTCCACATCGACGCGAGCGCGGGTGGAAAGCCCGAAGGACCAGCGAGAATGGCCGCAATGAATCCCATTCATCGCCGCGCTCCACTAGCCGCTGGCCTCGACACCGCAATCGTGGTGCTGTTCGTGTCAATCGGCAAGCGCGAGCACGACCAAGACACCGCTATCAGCGGTCTGCTCAACACCGTGGCGCCCTTCCTGATCGCGCTCGTAGTCGCCTGGCTGGTATTGCGGGCCTGGCGCAACCCTGACGATTGGAAGATCGGATGCGGTTTATGGGCGATCACACTGGGCGTCGGAATGCTCTTGCGCAACATCGTTTTCGACGACGGAACTGCGATGTCGTTCGTCATCGTTGCCGCGGCGTTCCTCGGCTTCTTCCTGGTGGGCTGGAGGCTCCTGCTGGCGCTGATCGATCAGCGCCGGTCTACCTCAGATGCCGGGTGACACGTTTGAGCCGTGCGTCACCCAGTAATCGTTGATCGCCCGCTGGATCTTGACGTACCAAATGATGTTGCCGATGAGCGGCAGCAGAAACCACAGACCCCAGATGGTGGTGATCTGCGGTTCTTTTCCTTCACGCTTGTAGAGCTGTTCGACCTCTGATGCCATGAGGAACATCGTGACCGGACTGATGAGAATCGTAATGAACAGGTAGGCAACTCCGCCGAGACCTGTGTTGGAATTATCCTTCAGCTCCTTGCCGTTCTGGTACGACCAGACAACCGTCCAGATTCCGAACGTGACAATCGAAAGCAGCAGCACGAGGCCAATCGAACGCGGCTTACCGAGCGGACCAGTGGGAGCGGGGGTCGTCGCTGCCCCCGGTGCTGGCGGCGGGGGAGGTGTGCTTGACGGTGGCGGCGGTGGCGTTAGATCACTCATGACCCAACGGTAGCCAACAGGCGAACCTCGTTTGCGTTATCCCCGCAGTTCCCACCGCGCTAGAGCGTGTTAGTGATCGCTCCGGTTTCAGCACCCTGGACCAGCTTGGCGTACTTGCCGAGCACACCTGTGGTGTAGCGCGCTGCGTTGGGGGTCCAATTGACCCGGCGCTCGGCTAGCTCATCGTCATCCACGAGCAGGTCGAGCGACTTGGTCGGCACGTCGACCCGGATCAAATCTCCGTCGCGCACAAACGCGATCGGACCACCGTCGGTGGCTTCAGGCGCCACATGACCAATACAGAATCCCCAAGTGCCACCAGAGAAACGACCATCGGTAATCAGCGCACAGTCAGTGCCCCGGCCGGCCCCCTTGAGAGCGCCGGTAATCGCGAGCATCTCACGCATTCCCGGGCCGCCCTTTGGACCTTCGTAGCGAATCACGATCACCGTTCCGGGCTCAATCGTTCCCGCCAAAATCTCCTTCATCGCCTCATCTTCATCATCAAATACCCGCGCCGGGCCCTCGAACTGCATCTGATCCTCCGATAACCCGGCCACCTTCACCACCGCGCCATTCGGTGCAAGCGATCCCGTGAGGACGTTGATCCCGCCCTCATCATGGATCGCCTGATCTAGCGGATGAACCACCACACCATCTGGGGCAGGCGGGTTGATGTCGGCGAGGTTCTCAGCCATTGTCTTACCCGTAACGGTCATCGCGTCGCCATGGAGCAACCCCGCGTCGAGCAGATGCTTGAGCACAACCGGAATCCCACCGACTCGATCAAGATCGCTCATGTGGAACTGACCGGCAGGCTTCATGTCGGCAATATGGGGAACACGATCAGCGATCCGATTGAAGTCGTCGAGGTCGATACTCACTCGAGCCTCATTGGCGATCGCCAGCAGGTGAAGCACCGCATTGGTCGACCCGCCGAGCGCCGAAGTGAGCGCAATCGCATTCTCGAAGGCGTCCTTGGTCATTATCTGTCGAGGCGTAATCCCCAACCGCAATAGACCAACCACTGCTTCGCCAGCGAGACGAGCGTCGGTGTCGCGACGGTCATCAATAGCCGGTGGCGAGGCCGTTCCGGGCAGGCTCATGCCCAGGCCCTCGGCAATCGAACTCATCGTGTTGGCCGTGAACATTCCACCGCAGGCGCCCTCGCCCGGACAAGCTCTCGACTCGATCTCGTACAGCTCGTCTTCACTCAACGTGCCAGCGGCGCACGCGCCGACTGCCTCGAACACACTCGTAATGTCGAGCGCCACGCCGTTGTACTCACCCGGCATCGTTGACCCGTTGTAAACGAACACACTCGGAAGGTCGAGGCGGGCCGCCGCCATCAACATTCCGGGGATCGACTTGTCGCAGCCGGCGAGGCCGACGAATCCATCAAAACGTTCTGCGTGCATCACGGTCTCAACAGAGTCGCAGATGACTTCCCGTGACACGAGCGAGGCGCGCATTCCCTCGTGCCCCAT
>JAHRVJ010000051.1 GCA_019090765.1 Ilumatobacteraceae bacterium | reverse complement strand
CTGAACGAGCGTCCTAGCGAACCCCAGGAGGTCGACGCTTGGCCGACTGGGCTTCAGTAGCGCGGCGGATGTGGTCGACATAGCCCGCACTCGCGTGATCGCTGAAGTGATCGAACTGGCGATTCTTCAATCCGCTCCAGAAACCCGCCCATCGGTCACTACCTCGCAATGCCGGCGTCAGATGGCGGTGGTTGCCGTTGCGGTCGAGATACATCAGCGTTCCGGTGTGTCCGTACCCGAACCAACGCGGCGGTACACGAGCGACGATGTCGTTGTTGTTGACCCAGCGCACATGCTGGACCTCGTGGTTGTTGATGTAACGCTTGGTGCCGACGCGCGGACTACCGAAGGTGTGAACCTCGCTCAACATCGGGCCGGGGTCCATATGATCAGCTCGGCTGGCACAGATTGTGGCCATTGCCCCGCCCAAGGAATGCCCACAGAACCACACGGTTCGTTCGTCGTCGAGCAGCGACGTTTCCACCACGGGCCAGATGTCGTCGACTTCACGTTTGAAGCCGCGATGCACTCGGCCAACAGTTTCGGCGAGGTCGGTGAGCGCGTTGGCATCGGCCTTGATGTCGTTCCACTCGTTGGGCTCGGTTCCCCGACAGGCGACGACAAGATCGTCTTCCGTGCCGAGCAGATACACCTGCGCACCATCGCGCTCGATGTATTCAACCGAGGTGAATCCCACACTGGAGAACACTGGCTGGGCCTCGTCGTGGCGCAGGTACGACAGCATCGAGATCTCAGCGAACAGTAGGGAACGATTAAGTCGCGGGCGAGTCCGAATTGGCGCGTTCACGCTCGACACGATGTCGAGGTCGGACGCCCTCTTCTCTGAGATCGGCTCGGGGTTTCGGCCAACGCCGCTTCGTTTGCCCATTATCGAGCACCATACCCGGGTCGGTGGACCAGTCAGGAAGTAGTGGAAGCCGAGTCGGTGATCCTGGAGCCATAGAGTTCTGCGAATGACTCAAAGATTTCAGTGAGGGGCAAATCGCTGAAGATCCCCCGGTCGTTGACGTACTCCATGTACTGGTTGCCTTCGCCGTCAAAGGCGTGAAGGAGGGCATCGGAGTGACCGTCGAATTCGAGCGCTGCGGTTCCGAATCGTTCGCATAGCTCCTTGTTGAAAGCTGGCGACGCCTTATGCCACTGTCCTTCGAGCCAAATCACCGAGTAGCCATGCCAGTAGAACATGTCAGTCTGCATGGACTCAGCCAATGCCGTTGACTGAAGATGGTTGCGAACGTCGGAGAATCCGAGACGCGCCGGAATACCTATGGCTCGGCAGGCCGAAGACAGCACCACCGACTTGGGCACGCACCAGCTTTGGCTGCCAGCCAGAACTGCCGAAGCGCGGTGGTCGGCTGGCTCTGCGGAGATGTGATGGGGGTCGTACCTGATGCGGTCGCGAATATCTGTGAAGAGTGCGACGGCCTTCTCGACATCGTCAGCGCATCCGTCTGTCACCTCGTTGGCGTAGGCAATGATTGACTCGTCAGCGTGATCGAGGAACTCCGTTGTCGCGAGGTCGGCATCGCTAGGTGCCGCGAAGCCAACGGGGGATACTGCTGGATCGGTGGGTGCGCCCATCGGCATATTCTCCCACGTCTGCCCAACTCGATCGAATCGCTGGTCCAGACCATTGCGACCTCGGGTGTTGTTCGGGGCGGGTAGGCCTTACAAGATCATGACAATGGGGGCGTATTGTGCGGTCTGTGAGCCCGTTGACCGGAGAATCTGCGCCGACGGTGGTGGTGATTGAAGATGACCCCTCGATATCGCGGCTAGTGACGGCTGCGCTCGTGGGTGACGGGCACACAGTGCATTGCTGTGGCACCGGGGGAGAAGGCCTGGATGCTATTTCGGAGCACGCTCCAGATGTGGTGTTGCTTGACTTGGGGTTGCCCGATCAGGACGGGACCGAGGTCTTGCGGCAACTGCGTGCCAACTCGACTACTCGCGACATTGGGATTATCTGTGTGACAGCGCGGGCCGACGAGATTGATCGAGTGCTCGGATTCGAGCTTGGCGCCGACGACTATGTCGTCAAGCCGTTCTCGCCCCGCGAACTCGTCGGGCGAGTCCGGGCCTTGGCCCGGCGTCTCGCGATTCTCCATGCGCCCGGCCCGGATGCAGGCGATGAGGTTGTTCAGATCGATCAGCTCACAGTTGACTTTGGTCGCCGCGAAACACTTGCTGCAGGTAGCCCGCTCGACCTCACACCGATGGAGCGGGGTCTGATCGAATACCTCGCCGTCAACCGCGGTTTGGCCCTCAGCCGCACTCAGATCCTCGAAGCGGTGTGGGGGCACGACTGGCTCGGCGGTAGCCGAACCGTTGATATGCACATCGCTCAGATCCGTCGCAAGATTGGTGACGCGGCATCGATCACCACCATCCGAGGTGTCGGGTACCGGCTCGAATGAATACCGGATCGCAGCCAACAGGGGGAGGCTCCTCGATCGCCTCGCGTCTCCGATGGGCGTTCCTGCTGGTGATCGTCGCAACCACTGTTGTGGCTGCCATCACGACAGTGGTGCTGGTCCGTCGAACAAATGAACGCGAAACGCGAGATGAAGTACAGAATCTTGCGACGGTTGCCGCCACAGAAGTCGCCGCGCAGGTCGAGGGTCAGCTTGATTCCAACGGTCGCGATGTCGGGCGGGTGGCCGCCCTTGTGCCGCTACTGCAGCGATCGCTCTCGATCCAGAACGCAGAAATCGTGCGAGTGAGCGACGCGGGAATCGCGACTGTGCGTGGTGACCAGTTCGACTCCGAGGCGCGCCTACCGAGCACGCGGGTCGCGGTTTCAACATTGAACGGTCTACTGCAAACCAACGGCACCACCTTCGTAGTCAGCAACGACAATGCCGCTCTGGCTGTGGCGCCGATCCCGCTCTCAGTGGCCGATACCCGATTGCTCGGGCTCGGCGACGACATTGTTGTCGTGGTCGCGGCACGCGAACTCGGCCCGGCCGGGCTTGGCAGTGCAGGCACCGCACTGCTGGTCGCAGCCGTCGTTGCAATCCTTGTTGCGCTCCTCCTTGCCGAGGTACTGGCGCGCCGAATCAGGCGTCCGCTGTCGGCGGTTGCTTCCACCACGCGAGCGATCAGTACTGGCGACCTGGCGGCCCGCGTTGAGCTGCCCGCTGGAGCCGACCGCGAGGTGACCGATGTTGCCCGCACTGTCGATGAGATGGCTAGCCGCCTCAGCGACGCGCAGCGCGAGCGGCAACAATTCTTGGTTGATGTCTCACACGAGTTCCGCACGCCGCTGACCTCGATCGCTGGTTACGCAGAGCTACTCAACGACGGTCTGCTGACAGACGAGAGCGGGATCAAGGAGGCTGGCGAGGTCGTCGGGCGCGAAGCTGCTCGGCTACGTCGGCTCACCGATGACCTGTTAGCTCAGGCGCGTCTCGACGCTGGTGAGATGACGGTCTCGATGGAGCAAATTGATCTTGCGACAGTTATCGACGAAGTCGTTGCGGCCAGCACGCCGGAGGCCAAGCGGCTGAGCATCAAGTTGATCAGTCGGGCGTCACCGACACCGGTTCTCGCCGATCGGACACGGCTACACCAGGTGATTGGAAACCTGATCGACAACGCGGTCAGCTTTGCCAGCACTGAGGTGGAGATCACCGCGGAACAAGACGCTGGTTCGGCGGTGCTGATCGTTAGTGACGACGGCCCAGGTCTTGGGAGCTACGCGGATCGAGTGTTTGATCGTTCCTTCACGACGAACCGGTCGAGCGACCGTCGTGGCAATCTGGGGGTCGGCCTGACCGTCGTTGCTCAACTGGTCGAAGCAATGAACGGAACCGTTACCGCTGCCGACGGCCAGTCCGGAGCGCGCTTCACCGTTCGCCTCCCAGTCAGTCAGGCAACACCGAGGTAATCGTTGGCCTCCGCCGCGAAACCGGGGAAGATGTCGCTCAGCAACTCGGCTGCGCCAACCCGCCGGTCGATGACCTCGGCCAGCACTGTTCGATAGTCGGTCAGCACCGGCACGTCACCACGGTCAAGCACATCGCTGCCAAGGCCGCTCCATTCGCCGTGAATCCCGCCGTTGATGCCACCACCAAGAATCGTCATCACTCCCCCATGACCGTGGTCTGTGCCTCCGCTGGTGTTCTGCTGGACTCGCCTGCCGAACTCGCTCATCACCACCACGGATACGCGATCGTGGTGTTCGGTAATCCGCTGCCAAAACCCGGCCAGAGCTACTGAGAGCGACTCGACGTGATCGTGCATGGGGCCGCTTTCGAAGGTGCCGAGTGCGTTGTGGTGATCCCATCCGCCGAAGTCGACTGTGATGACACGAACGCCTAGGTCAGCTTCGATCAGTTGCGCGGCCTGCCAAAGGTCGGCCCCGATCGTCGAGTCGCCGAACTCCTCTGGCATCTCCGATCCGGTCAGGCCTGCTGTTTCGAGAGTGTCGAGCACCCCGAACGCGGCGACTCCCTGAGCCGCGATCAGTTCGGTTTCGCCAGGCTGATACTGGGTTCGCACTGCCTCACCTACATCTGCTGCAACGCCTTGGCCACGAATCGAGCCAAGACGGAACGTCGCGAGATCGGCGAGCCCAATCGTTGTCGGGAAACCCAATAGCGACCGCGGAATCATCTGTCCGACGGCTACGGCTTCCAACTGGTCGCCGCTCGTTGAACCAGCCACGTAGCGGCCCAACCAGCCACTGATGCCCAAGTCGCCAGGGCCAAGGCCTGCTTCCATGATGGCCATTGCATCGAAGTGGCTGCGCGACTCGTCGACGGAGCCTGAGGCGGGGATGAACGCAACTTCGCCCGTGTGCCAAATATCCCAGAGTCCCGAGGCTGCGGGGTGAAGACCGAACGTCTCATCAAGCGGCAGTGCCGCGCTGGTCGGAATTGCCAAGTCTGGGCGTGCCTGCTGGTAGTCAGAGTCGCCATGAGGCGCCAGATAACTGAGACCGTCCATGGCCCCACGTAGAAACACGTTGACAACGATGTGATCATTCATGGTGTAGTCCTCTCATCAACCGGCAGTGGTTGTTTGGGTTAGCGACGCTGAGCGGCAGGGCTAGCGAGTAGTACGGCGGTCAGGTCAGCGAGTTCGTCTGGCGTCGGATCGATCTGCCGGTCGCCTGCTTCAAGCAGATTCCGGCCAGCCTCCAACGTGACCTCATCGAGGTGAATCGTCATGCTCGTTGCAACCTGCTCCACGAAATCCTCCGTACTGGTTGCTCCCGATGGTCGGTGCTGCTCGATGTCGATGCTTGATCCGCGCAGATCTCCCGCTGCCAGACTGAGGCTGATGTTCCAACGTTGGATCATCGTTCCGGCGTTGATCCAAGGAGCTGCGACGTCAGGCGGGCCGTCGGGAGTGGGCCAGGTGTAGACCGGTTCGCCCAACTGTCTTAGGAGCGGCCCAAGTACCCGCAGTCCGCTGGGGTCATCGACCTCCACGCCGATCACCCGGGCGTGTGCGGCGACCATCTCAAGTGGGCGGCGCACCTTCAGCAGCGAGGAACCAGCGAACTCATCGCTGGTCAGGATCAATCGCATGACGGGAGCGATCTCGGTGTCGTTGGCGAGATACTCTGCCGCCGCACGATCGATCAAGTCCTGTGGGGGATCATCGGCCACAAAACGCCGACACAGCTTGGTGGCAAGGAAGATTGCCGTCTCCGGAAGGTGAGCGAGATGATCGATTAGAGATTCGCCCGCCGCTTGCCCAGTGAGCCCCTGCGGCTTCCAGCCAAGCACGCTCTCGACGCCGTCCATCGAATGTCGACCAGCTGCAAAACGCATGGTGGCGGTGCCGCGGTCGATTGTCCATCCGCTCAGTACGTGAGCGACCTCGGCGATGTCTTCTTCGTCGTAGCCGCCGTCCACGCCAACCGTGTGCAGCTCAAGCAGTTCACGGGCGTAGTTCTCGTTCGGCACGTTGTCGCCGTCGGCTCGGCTGGATGAGTTGTCGAGATACAGCAGCATTGCCGGGCTCTTCGCGCTGGCGATCAGCATGTCGCTGAAACGACCGAGGGCATGTGGCCTGATGACCTCTTGCTCGTCGCGTCCCTTCAGGAAGATGATCATTCCTGAGGCCATGTCGATGTTGAGGTGGTCGGTCCAGAACGCAACCATCATCTCGTACAGCTGGCGTTCGCTGTACATGGCGCGAACGAAGCGGGCGCTCGTGAGTTCGGAAACAACTTGCCCCCGCCTCTCATCGTAGGTATCGCGGAGATCGAAGGGGTCCATTCCGATCGATGGCAGTTGGGCGAGCAAAGCTTCGGCTGTCTCGTCGTCAATCGAATCCGGCGAGAGTTGTTGGTCGATCCAAGCTGTTGCGCCCATGGCAGTGATCGATGCGGCCAGCGCTTTCGTTGG
>JAHRVJ010000382.1 GCA_019090765.1 Ilumatobacteraceae bacterium | reverse complement strand
GGGCCACCAGACGGGTCTGTGGTGATCAATACCAACGGCGACCTGGTCGCCCACGTCAGCCGCGGCCGGCTGATCCTGCTCGCCGTCGATTAAGTCGATTTCGACCGAACACGAACGCGACCGCAACAACAACGACGGCGGCAGCCGCTCCAGCACCCAGTGCCAATTCCTGGCGACGTTTGGGTGACACCATGGTCCACCAGGGCGCCTCCGTACTCTCCACGTAGGTCTGCTCGTTGGTCACCGTCGGCTCCCACCCCTCCGCCCGAAGCTGCCCATTGCTCACGACCCAAGGCTCGCGTGTGTACGAGTGCAAACCCGGCGGGATTGGGCCACGCTGGAACCGCCAACGCAAACGACCGACAACGTCAACGAGCCGGTCGGGCATCGGTATTCGCCGCTCACCCGATAACGCCCGAACGCGGTCGCCAGCCACCCAACCATCGGGTGCCACGTTAAAAACGCCATCAAGGCGTCGACCAACCGCAATCGCGATCGAAGATGCAAGGTCGTCGAGATGTAGGAACTGAGACGGCGGATCATCTTCAGCGAACCGGCGGCCAAGTCCCGACACCAGCGCCGCGCCAAGCAAGGAGTTCCGCTGTGCAGCGAGTGCCACCACTGGCCGCAACACGCACGTCGCACGGCCTGGCCGAGCCTGCCGCCACTGCTCGACCAGTTCTTCGGCCGACGCCAACTGACGAGCGAAGACGAACTCCACGTCGGGACGCAACGTGGCTTCCTCGGTCAGCGGCACCGGATTATTGGCGAGCGCCCCATAGACCATCGCTGAAGACACAAACACCACCTGTGATGAGCGCAAGCGGTCCGCAAGAAACAACGTTGCGGCAGCGAACTCAGTCGAACTCTCCCGATGCGCGGCCCTGCTGTCGTAATCACTACTGCCGATGTCGACCACCACATCGGCTCGATCAGTGATCAAAGATTGATCCTCCACATCGTCAGCCACCACAATTTCGGCGTCGGGGACCTGCTCGCGTAAGGCACTCACGACGCGGCCGCCTAGCGAACCCCGTCGGCCGGTGAGCACCACGATCATCGGCGGTCACGCCCAAGTTCGTGTGCTGTCCTCATCGTGCGCACGATAACCAGCACGTTGCCCGTAACATCCGAGGATGGCCGACAACCACGAATCGGACGACTCAATTGATCCGTTTGAGAACAACCCATTCGCGGGGATGCCGCTGTTCGGGGACCTCTCGCGCGCCCTAGAAGGTCAGGGGCCACTGAACTGGGACGCCGCCAAGCAGTTCGCGCTCCTTGCGGCAAGCGGCGGTGGCCTGCTGTCAGGAGGGGCCGTTTCGACGCCAGCCAACGTTGACCCCAATGTTCGCCTCAAGTACGCCGAACTGGCCGGCATCGCCCGGCTCCACGTCGCTGACGTAATGCAACTCGAAGTGCCCGCCACCGAGCCCTCGGTGGCGACGCCCGAGCAGTGGGCTCAACAAACGCTTGAGGCCTATCGGCCCCTGTTTACCGATATGGCGTCGTCGCTCGGCCCCACAGACGAACCGCTACCTGACGCAGCATCTGACCCGATGGCCCAGATGATGGCCGGGCTGGGGAAGATGATGGCGCCAGCAATGCTCGGAATGAGCGTTGGCTCGATGGTCGGCAACCTCGCCCGCCACGCCTTTGGCGTGTATGACCTCCCGATCCCGCGGGCAACACCTGCGCTGGTCTTAGTGCCTTCCACGATCGATCAGTTCGCGCAAGAGTGGGAGATCCAGCTCGATGAGATGCGGCTCTGGGTCTTGGCCCACGAACTCGCGGGGCTCACGCTGTTTTCGATTCCGCACATTGCCGATCACCTTCGCTCGCTTGTCCAACGTCATGTCGGCGCGTTTCAACCCGACTCCTCCGCAGTCACCGACAAGCTGACCTCTCTCGACATCGATCAGAGCGACCCAATGGCGGCTATGCAGCAGGCTTTCGGCGACCCTGAGGTGCTGCTCGGAGCTGTGCGGTCGAGCGAGCAGCTGGCGCTCGAACCAGAATTGGATGCTGCGGTCGCGGTGACCATCGGCGTGATCGACTGGGTCGTCGACGCCGTCGCGGTGCGGATCATCGGCGGCAATTCGTTACAGATTGCCGAAGCGGCTCGCCGCCGCCGGGCCGAGGCGTCGCCTGACGACATCTTCGTCGAACGCCTGCTGGGAATCCGGCTCGGGGCCGAACAAACTGCACGCGGCAAGGCATTCGTGCAGGGTGTCGTCGATCGCGCCGGCGAACATGGTCTGGCGCCGCTGTTCAATGATCCCGATTCGGTGCCGACCCCGAACGAGATTGAGGCGCCTGGCCTCTGGCTCGCCCGCGTTGCCGGCGACTGACTCCTCTCGATCCGCCACCAACTCGGCCGCGTTCCGCCCGCCGTTCGCCAAGCAAATAGATGCTGGCGATCACCGCAGCCACGCCGACAATCAGGAAGCCGACCGACCCTGGCACCTGGAGGGCAACTGCGACAAACGCACCGATTACCCACGCCAGCTGGAACCGGGTTTCGAACACCGCGAAGGCTCGGCCTTGGTTTGCGCCCGGCGCATCACGCTGCAAGATGCTCTCGAAACTCAACCGCCCCAAAGCCGCCATCAAGTTGATTGTCCCGGCGAGCATGACTGCTCCGACCGGACCCCCGAGCAGCGACACACTGAGGCCCGCCACCGCCGACACGATCAGCGCAGTTGACAACATGGCCTCCTCAGTGAGCCGACTCTTGACGCGCGGTGCAATCGCGTTTCCCAGCATTGATGCCATCGCTGACACACCGACGACAGCCGCGAACCAGAGTGTTCCTTGATCGCGCGAGCGCAGCCAAAATGCCAGATGAAAGAACGTGAAGCCCACATTGGCCCGCAAGACGATCATCGCGATCGAACCGAGCTTCACATTCGACGAATGCAACTGTTCGGTCTCAGTGGCGTCGACCTCGTCGGAGGCAACCACGTCGGGCGACAGTCGGGTTGCGGCGACGAACGCTGCACCAAACAACAGTGCCCCATAAATCAATGCCGCCGAAGCGCTAATCCCCTTTAGCAAGATCGCTGCTGGCACCACGGCCACCGCGCCAGTAAGGCCGGCGATCAGACCGAGCTTCGAGTTCGCCTCAACCAACTCGGCTTCCGACCTGACAGTCGACGGCACGATCGCCGATTTCGAAACCGCGTAGGTCTTCTGGAGCACAAGTGCAGCAAATACGAGTGGGAATAGCGCTAACTCATCTAGGAACTGGGCCATCAGGATCATCAGGAAAACACGCGCCAGAGCAACAACCTGGATCACCAATCGACGGCCACCGGCAACCCGATCGATCAGCGGGCCGATTAGCGGCGCGACCACCAAGAACGGCGCGAATCCAACTACGAGGAATAGCAACACGCGTGACCGCGCGGCATCTAGGTCGATGTCGAAGAACAGCGAATCGGCGAGGGCCACGACCATCGCCGCGTCGCCCGCGGTCATCAGTGCATGAGTAAGTGCGAGTCGTCTGAATTTTGAAGCTGGCGGCCGACCCGCACGCGTGAGACGATCCACCACGCCAATATTACGGCGACGGACAGTGTCATCGGCGACCAGGTCAGCCTCGCTCGTATTTGTACCCCAAGCCTCGGATAGTGACGATTCTCGTTGGCGCCGCTGAGTCGACCTCGACCTTCGACCGGAGACGCTTGATATGCACATCAAGCGTCTTGGTGTCGCCAACATAGTCGTGCCCCCAAACACGCTGAATGAGCGTGTCACGAGGGAGCACGCGGCCAGCGTTGGCTAGCAGCAAATGCAGCAACTCAAATTCTTTGAGCGCCATCGTCACTTCCTGGCCGTCGACCAGCGCTAGGTGGGCATCGGGATCAATCCTGACCGACCCAACCTCGATGATCCCACTGGCCGCGACATCCAGAGGTTCGTTCGATTCGGCACGCCGCAGAACGGCTCGCATCCGGGCGACCAGTTCCCTCACGCGATACGGCTTGGTCACATAGTCGTCAGCGCCGACCTCAAGACCTACAACGGTGTCAATCTCAGCACTCTTGGCCGTCAGCATGATGATCGGCGTTCTGGACTTTTGGCGCAAAAGTCGACAAACGTCGATGCCGCTCAACTTGGGCAGCATCACATCGAGCAAGACAATGTCGGGCCCCACTTCGTCAAACTTCTCGAGCGCCTCAACGCCATCAGTCGCGACAACCACCTCGAATCCCTCCCTGCCAAGACCGACGGTCAGCGCTTCGACGAAACTCGGCTCATCTTCAACAACGAGCACGGTGGTCTTGCTCATGACACACCCCCGTGGTCGGCAACAACCAACTCGTCCTCGGTAGCAACGCGATCCATCGGGATGCGGAACGTGAACGTTGAACCTTCTCCCTCGACCGAGGTAACAAGCACCTCTCCACCATGGTTATTCGCTACATGGCGAACAATCGCCAGGCCGAGGCCGGTGCCTCCGGTCTCACGGCTGCGCGCCTTGTCGACGCGGTAGAAGCGTTCAAATACTCGAGCGATGTCAGCCGCCGGGATGCCATCGCCCTCATCGGTCACCGCCACTTCTACAGCGTCATTGCTGACCTGCGTGCGCACCTCGACTAGGTCGCCCTCACTGCTGTATTTCACTGCGTTCTCGACCAGGTTCCCGAGCGCCGATACGAGCTGATACTCATCACCGCTAACGAAGACCGGGGGCGATTCGTCAACCGCAGCCACTTTCACTCCACGGCCACCATCTGCAACCCTCCCGCGCCCAACCGCAGCTTGTACCACGGCGGAAAGGTCAACGATTGCGTCGCCAGCCCGAGCCGATTCGATTCGGGAAAGCGTCAGGAGATCGTCAATCGTTCGCGCCGCCCGGTGTGACTCTTCAACAAGATGCCTCGCCAAACGCGATACCACCTCAGGATCGGGCTCATCAACAAGCGTTTCGGCGAGCGCCGCGATCCCTCCGACGGGCGTCTTGAGCTCGTGAGAAATATTTGCGACAAAGTCGGTGCGCATCATGTCGGACTGCATCTGCTCACTCACATCTTGCACCGTGGCAACTGCTCCGCCGCTTGGCAGTGGATCTGCACGAATCGCTAGCCATGATTTCGGTGGACCATGCAGTTCAATGAGCCGGTGCCCTGTCTTGCCCCCACGGGCCGCTAGGAGCAGCGTGCCCAGATGGTCATCGAGCACCAGCCCTGCCTGAGTGCCAGACATCTGAGAAACCATCGTGTTAGAAAATGCAATCTCTCCCGTTGCCGCCGTCACCACGATCCCAATATCGAGCTGGGTGACGGCCTCTCTCGCCAGGACAGTGCTCTCATCCTCGACCATCGGCACAGGGGTCATGCTTGGGTCACGATGACCAGAACGCGACCTGCGCCGACGCCCAATCTCCACTCCGGCCAATGCACCGAGTAGTGCTGACCCCGCAGCGACTACACCAAGCAACACGATTCAGACTTCTTCCTGCTCCGCAATGAGCTGAGGCGTCGATGGTTCGTTGTCGCTCTCGGGGTACGGATGCTCTGGCACCCAGCCGTTCACGATGTACCGCGTCCGGTCGCCGATATTTACAGCGTGATCCCCGATCCGCTCGTAGAAGCGCGCCACGACAGCCAGCTGGACGGCAACTTGCAGATCGACTGTATCGCCCGAATGGCTTTGGAATATGGCCTGAATGAACTGTCGGTGCAGGTCGTCCAAATAGGCGTCCATGTCTCGCAACGCAGCGGAACGAACTGCATCAACGTGCAGGTAGGCCTCCGTCGCCTCCGAAAACAGGACTCGGGCCTGGTCCCCCATCGACTGAATCAACCCACGCAATGAGGGATCCAACTCGTGGCCGTAGATCCTCCGGGCCGCCTTACAAATATTTACGCATAGGTCAGCTGAACGCTCGATATCGGCAATGATCTTGATCGCTGACACGATCGCACGTAGATCACTCGCTACCGGTGCCTGCAGCGCGATGATCTGGAAGCAGCGCTCTTCGAGTTCTATCGAACGGCGATCAAACTCGGCGTCTCCAAGAATGAGGTATTCGGCGCCTTCGAGATCTCCGTTGAGAATTATCTCCGTTGCCCGCGGGATCAGTTCGGTAACGCCAGCAGCAATCGAGGCAATCCCTTCCTGAATTCCGATGAGTTCTTGGTGAAACGCAGATCGCAGTTCCTCGGCCATCAGCCAAACCTCCCAGTTACATACCGTTCGGTTCGATCGTCGGCAGGCGTGGAGAAGATCTTCTCGGTCGCGTCGGCTTCGACAAGGATTCCCGTCCGGGCATCTGATTGCTCATTTACTTCAACGGAGAAGAACGCCGTCCGATCGCTCACGCGTGCTGCCTGCTGCATGTTGTGCGTGACAATCACGATGGTGTACTCATCCTTGATCTCCTTCATCAGTTCCTCGATACGCGTGGTGGCAATCGGGTCGAGCGACGAGCAAGGTTCGTCCATCAGCAACACATCGGGGTCGACCGCGATCGCGCGTGCGATACACAACCGCTGCTGCTGCCCACCCGACATGCCAAGGGCCGACGAAGACAAGCGATCTTTTACTTCGTCCCACAGCGCCGCCTTACGGAGGGAGCGTTCAACAATGACTGCGAGGTCGGCCTTCTTCTTTGCCATTCCCGAGATTCGTGGACCGTATGCGATGTTGTCGAAGATCGACTTTGGAAACGGATTCGGCTTCTGGAACACCATCCCGACTCGGCGACGAACTTCCACGGCGTCGACGTCAGGGCCGTAAAGATCGAGCCCGTGGTAGAGAACACGCCCATCAACCCGCGCCGTTTCGATGAGATCATTCATCCGGTCGAAGCAGCGCAGGACTGTTGACTTGCCACAACCTGACGGTCCAATCAGTGCCGTGATCTCGTTCTTCGCCACGGTCAGATTGACATCTCGCACGGCGCGAAAATCGCCGTAGTAGACGTTCAAGTCAATGGTCTCGAAGACGAATGGTGGAGTGTCGGTATCAACCTCGGTCCGCTCGCTGGAGGCGATCGTTTGCAGACCAGAGTCGGACCCGACGACATTCTCATTCACGATGTTCATAGGTTTACCACTTTCGGTCATATCGGTTCCTCAGCCAGATCGCAAGGGCGTTCATCAGCAGCACCAATGCCAGTAGCACCACCGAGGCCGCGGCAGTTGCTTCGCGAAAGGCATCGTCGGGCTGGCGGGCATAAGAGAAGATGACAACAGGCATCGCGGTGAAGGGGCCCGTGAGTTGCTCGACAAAGCTTTGGTTTCCAGTGCGGAGCAGGCCGGTAGCGGCACCTACCAACAGTATCGGAGCGGCTTCGCCCGCGGCGCGTGCGAGTGAGAGCACAGTCCCGGTGAGGATGCCTGGAGCCGCGGCTGGCAACACGTGATCTTTGACGACCTCCCACTGGGTAGCGCCGACCCCGAAGGCTCCTTCTCGAATTGGTCGGGGAACTGCTCGGAGTGCCTCGGAGGTGGTGATGACCACGATCGGCAGTACCAGGGCGGCGAGAGTGAGACCACCGGCAAAAACGGTGCGGCCGCCGGTGAATCCACCGATCGCGTTAACGAAGATCGCTAGCCCCAGCAGGCCGTAAACAATCGATGGGACGCCCGCGAGGTTGCGGACATTGATTCGCGTCCATTTCGCGAATCTCGACCCTGACGAGTACTCCTCGAGGTACACCGCGCACGCGACGCCAAGCGGGAACGCGACGACCATCACCACCAGGCACAGCATCAATGTGCCTTTGATCCCCTGCCATACACCTGCCGATTGTGCGTTGGCGGAGTTCAAGGACCCGGTCAGGAAGTCACCGGGCCGGTCAGTCCACAGTGGCCAACTCGTAGCGAGCAGATCGACAATCAACACCAACAAGATCAGCATCGACGCGGCGAGAGTTAGCACCAGCGCTGCTTCGACCATCTTGCTCTTCACATCAAACGACTTCCCGGTGAGTCCTGCGGTCATCGCTCGCGATGTTCCTCCGCCGATCGACGCCGGTGATGACAACGCCATCAGTAGACCTCCCGGAATCGCGTGACGAGCCGATCACTCAAATAGTTCAAGAGGAACGTCATGACGAAGAGGAGCAACCCCACGAAGTAGAGGCTTTCAAACGCCAGGTTGTCGCCGGCTACCTGGTCACTACCGAATCCCAGCGCGGCCATCGCTCCGGTCATGGTTTGACCCGGCTGTAGCGGTGTCAGTTGGAAGAGTCCACCGCCAACGGCACCAGCTGCAATCGCGACCACCATCGTCTCACCGATAGCCCGCGACATTCCCAGAATGAGGGCCGCCACGATTCCGGAAATGGCACCGGGGATGATCACCCGGAATGTTGTCTGAGAGCGCTTGGCTCCGAGCCCGGACGAGGCCTCGCGTAGTGCGTGCGGGACTGCGCGCAGGGCATCTTCGGCGACCGAGGCAATGATCGGAATCGTAAGAATGCCGACACCAATTCCGGCAGCCATGAGCGTGAACGCCTTACTCGCGTTCGAGAACAGATTGACAACGATGTCGGGATTGATGACCGCGATAGCGAAGTAGCCCAACACCACGCTCGGGATGCCAGCGAGAATCTCAAGTAGCGGCTTCACGTATCGCCGCAGCCGCGGCCGCGCATACTCAGAGAGGAATATCGCTGCCCCGAGGCCGAGCGGCACGGCAACAAGCATTGCAATGCCAGTCACGATGAGCGTTCCGACAACCAGGGTCCCGATGTCGTAGAGCCCCCGTCTCGGGAACCACCCAATCGCGGTCAAGGAGCCGAGGCCGTCAGGCGTGTCGGCCAGCTTGGACAGGAACCCCCACGCGTCAACGGCGAGGGTCCCGATGATCAGAACGGTAATGACGAAGGTAAACAACGCCGCAAGCTGAAAGACGCGGCGTGCCGCGCCATCACTTCGGCGTCGCCGACGGCTGGTCCTGATCATCGGGTGCACTAGTTCAGCCCTCGCGGGTGCCGGTTTCGCGAGCTTCCCAGACCGCTACCACCTCGGCCATGTCCTCGGTGCTCAGCGGCACATAAGGAACCTGTCCGTCTCCCGGGCCGACGAGTTCACCGATGCCGGTACCGAGGTAATAGTCGACAAATGGAGCCAAGGCCTCGTTGGCGTCGAGCGCTGGCATGCTCACGTAGATGTAGAGGTCGCGAGCGATCGGAAACTCACCGGTAGCGATGGTTTCGGGCGTCGGAGCGACGCATCCCTCACCACCGTCGATCTGTAGCGGCTTGACGACATCGAGATTCTCTTCGACGAAGGCGTAGCCGACCCATCCGAGCGACGTCGGGTTGGCCGACACACCCTCGATGATCACGTTGTCGTTCGGGCTCGCCGTGTAGTCAGGACGGACATTGGCATCTTCGACACCCAGCTCGTCACCAACTTCCTCAATGACGATCTCAACGAAGCTGTCGAATGTCCCGGACTCTTCACCGGGAGCTGTGACGGCGAGATCAGCGTCGGGGTACGGCGTATGCACTGCCCCCAGGTCGGTGACCGTGTCGGCAACTGCGGCGGCGACCTCGGTGGCGTCGGACCAGTTGTTAACACCCAAGGCGTCGGGGCCGAGCAGCGCGTAGAGGTCGACGAACGATAGGCACTCAACGGAATCGTTTTCGGCCGAGGTGATTACCGAGAGGCCGTCAACGGCAACCTTGAGTTCGACGAAGTCGATACCGTTCTCCGCACACGTCTCAACTTCGGCGGGCTTGATCGGTCGTGACGCATCTGAGATGTCCGTCTCACCTGCACAGAACTGTGCGAAGCCGTCGCCGGTCCCGGGACCCTGAACCGTGATCGCCACATCGGGGTTGGCATCAGCAAAGGCATTACCAACCGCAATCGAGATTGGTTCAACAGTCGACGATCCGCTCACGAAGAGGCTGCCCGAGACGTTGGATCCCGTGGCCGTATCGGTGTTGTCAGACTCTGCCGCATCACCTTCAGCGGCTGTTGTGTCGGTTGAGCCCGTATCGTCGTCGCTGCTACACGCAGCAGCGATCAGGGTTAAGGCAATCGCGCCGACAATGATGTGGCGCTTGGGAAGATTCACGCTTCCAACTCCATTCAATAGGTGTCTACTTATCCATGTCGATGGACAGAAGCCGAACTGTTCGGCTTCTGAATGGAAACCTAAAGGACCCAGGTAAACACGAATTCGGGTTGAGATGAACGACCGATGAACAGTGTTCAACCTGTCGGCCAACTCGGATTCGGTCGTCTCAGGAGCAGCCGATTCGGCGCCGAAGGCTATTGGCGTCCGGCGAGTTGTTGCTCAACCATCCAGCGATACATCCGCTCCTGCGGGTGAGGCTGGAAGGAGTTGGTCGGGCCGATTCGAGCCCAGGAATCATCCGGCTGCAACTCCCACGCCACAACACCGTCAGCCAAGGAGAACGCCAGCGTTTGGTCGAGTGCCGCGGTATGTCGGGGGTGTTCAACCGGTACAACAACCTCAACACGCCGGTTGAGATTGCGCGGCATCAGATCTGCCGAGCCAATGAGGTAGACGCCATCGGTCGCCGCGTCGTCAAGGCGCTGCCCATGGACGACGTTGCCGTGGCTGAAACGATAGATCCTGCTGTGTTCGAGATAACGGCCGAGAATGCTCCGAACCCGAATCGTCTCAGACAGCCCTGTGACACCAGCGCGGAGGCAACAGATTCCACGAACTAGTAGATCGATCCGGGTGCCTGTGGCGCTCGCTGCATACAAAGCTTCGACGATGTCGGCGTCAGTAATTGCATTGCATTTCAGCACAATGTGACCTTCGGGACCGAACGATGCCTCGTGTTCGATCAGGTCGACCAGCTGTCGACGAAGATCTCGCGGGGCCACCAGCAAGTTGCGGTAGTTGTCGGTACGGCTGTACCCCGTGAGGTGATTGAACAGTTGGGCAACATCGGCACCGATCGCCAGATCGCAGGTGAGAACGCCAAGGTCTTCGTAGATGCGCGCGGTCTTGGCGTTGTAGTTGCCCGTTCCGATGTGGCAGTAACGACGGAGTTGATCGCCGTCATCACGGACAATCAAGACGACCTTGCTGTGCGTTTTCAAACCAACCATGCCGTAGACAACATGCACGCCCGCGCGTTCAAGCTGCTTGGCCCATTGGACGTTGTTGGCCTCGTCGAAACGCGCCTTCAGCTCAACTAGCACCGCGACCTGGACTCCGCGTTCGGCGGCGCGCATCAGGCTGTGGACGACTGGACTGTCACCGCCAGCGCGATACAGCGTCATCTTGATTGACTGCACCTTGGGATCGTCGGCCGCCTGGGAGATGAACGCCTCGACACTGTTCGCGAAGCTCTCGTAGGGGTGGTGCACCATCATCGCCCGGTGCCGAATGACCTCAAAGATCGGGCGATCGGATTCCTCCGCCGCGAGGATTCGACCCGATGTGACCGGTGCCCACGGCTCGTCTTTCAGATCGGGCCGATCGAGGTCGAGTAGTTGCCAGAGGAAGCTCAAATCCAGCGGCGAACGGTGGAAGGAGACGTCGTCCATGGTGAGGTCGAGTTCACGCACGAGCAGCTCAAGCATCTCCGGGCCAATGTCGTGAGAAACCTCAAGCCTGACCGCGCGATTGAAACGTCGGCGCCGGAGCTCCATTTCGACGGCTTCGAGGAGGTCGTCGGCCTCTTCTTCCTCCAGGGTCAGGTCAGCGTTTCGGCTGACGCGAAAGGGGGCCCATTCCTCAACGATCATGCCAACGAATAGGCGGTCGAGTTTGGCGGCAATGAGCTGCTCGACAGGCAAATAGCGGCCCGGTCCAACCTCGACGAGCCGAGGGAATAGTTGGGGAACCTTGAGACGGGCGAATCGACGATCGCCAGTTTCGGGGTCGGCAACGTTGACGGCCAGCGACAAGGCGAGGTCAGAGATGTAGGGAAACGGGTGTCCCGGATCGACGGCGAGTGGAGTCAATACGGGGAATACGCGATCGTCGAACCACTGGTCAAGCTCGGCCTTCTCATCGTCGCTGACGTCATCCCAGCCGATGATGGAAAGATTGGCGTCCCGAAGCTCGGGGACCAAACGCTCGGTGAACGCGCAGTCGAGATCCTCGACGAACTTGGGGACCAATTCGCCAATGGCAGCCAGTTGCTGACCCGGCGTTCGCCCGTCGGGCGTCGGACGATCAATTCCCGCCTCAATCTGATCTTTTAGCGCCGCTACACGAACCTGGAAGAACTCGTCGAGATTGGTGGATGCAATCGCGCAGAACTTCGCTCGTTCAAGCAGCGGTACGCCAGGCTCAAGAGCTAGCTGAAGGACACGGTTGTTGAACTCCAGCCAACTGAGTTCACGATTCAGAAACCGGTCATCGAGCATTTCATCCCCCAAGGTTGGTCAGTCTGAGGATGGTTCTTCGGGATACCCCAGATCCCACTCAATCGTGATCAACTCACGCTCGGCATCACGGACAATACGCTCGCGATTTCGGCGAAACTGCGGATCGTCGCGCGGCAACAGCACCAACCGAGCAAGAACTCGAGCACGGAACTCGTCGAGCACCTGGCGATCTCCCCAGTCGCCATAGACCTCCCAATGAGGCGCAACTGGACCGTGGTAAACGATGCGAGCATGAGCTCGCGGTTCTTGGGCCTCGACAACATCGGTCATGACATCGACTCTACCGCCGTGGACTGTTCTGAGCCCTAGGTCAACAAATGCTGGCATTCATATTACGGATGTGTTACAGTTCGCCGTCAACAGCGACATAATCGCCGTGATTCTGGCATCTGGCGACGACAACAAAGAACAGTCGAGAAACCGGGAACCAAACGCCTCTGCCAGACGTCAATACAACAACAGCAAATGGAAGGGACTACCAAGACATGATCAAGCGAGCACTGCGAACAATGAGCGCGACAGGCAACTCAAACTCGGTGTCCCCCCTCAGCGAACGCCCCGATGGGCTCGGCACAGCACCGCACGATCCAGATTCTCTAACGCTATGGATGGCCGACGGCAACTGCCGCCTTCATCCACCGACCACCTTCTTCCCCAGTGATGGCGCGGGCGTCGACCGGGCGCGCAAGATCTGCAAAGACTGCCCGGTAATCGGGACGTGCTTAGAGTTTGCGCTTGAAGAGCGTATCGACCACGGTGTGTGGGGCGGCTGCAGCGAACGCGAGCGCCGACGCATTCTCAAGCGCCGACGCGACGAGGTCGCGGCTGACGCCGAAGTCGAAGTAGCCCTTAGCTAGTTCGACTCGTCGGACTTCTTATTGGCAGCGTCAACTGCGACGCTGTCTGAAGACTCAGATCCGGCGGACTCTGTGGCCTCGCCGATCCCGTCTTTGAATTCCTTTTGTGCCCTGCCCAGGTTCTTAGCGAGCTTCGGTAGCTGAGAGCCGCCAAAAAGCACCAATACCAAGACCAGGACGATGATCATCTCTGGGCCTCCGAATGACATGCTGTAACGCTACCGCACTCAGGCGCCGATTGTGCTGCGGGCGACTTGCGCCCGCTGACGGCGGATGCGGCGGCGCTCGCGTTCGGAAAGCCCGCCCCAAATGCCGAACTTTTCGCCGTTCTGCAGAGCGAATTCAAGACAGTCGTGGCGTACCTCGCAGCCGCGGCAAACTTCCTTGGCTTCGCGGGTGGAAGCTCCGCGCTCGGGGAAGAACAAATCGGGGTCAACCCCGAGGCAGTTGGCCTGGTCGTGCCATTCTGGGTCGGGTTCGACCGGGATGGCACTAACGGTGATACTCGATGTGGTGATGAATTGCATAGGTAAGGGACCTCCTGGCAGGCCCTGAAATCTAGAATTGAAAGCGGTTGGCCATCGTCCCCCAACGGGTACTACAACGACGCTGTAACTACAGTGCTGTCATTCTGGCATAGCACAGGCAGGTTTCGCAAGGGGGGATATAGATATTCGCGCTGAGCGCGCGAATCAACTCGCGCGTCGCGCATTCCTCGCGAGCGTTCGTTTACCCTCCATGAAGTCGACCAGCACGTAGTCACCCAGGTTCTCCGGAGTCGTAAAGAACGCCCTCCCCTGATTGATCTCAGTCATCTGCTCGATGAAGGCGCGCAACGCCCCGTCGGCCCCCATCCCGAACGTATTGATCCGAATCTGCTCCTTCGTGCATCGCAACACCTCACGCAGGGTGGCCTCGACCGTTGCTTGGGCGGGCGGGTAACTGAAGAAAGGCTGACCGTCAGGGGTGATGTGCGCCGTTGGTTCGCCATCGGTGATCATGATGATCTGCTTGCTTCCCGACTCGCGCGACAGCATTTGGCGCGCCAGCGTGAGGGCATGGTGCATGTTGGTCCCGTATGCGAAGTCCCACGACACCGCCGGAAGCTGCTCGGGAGTGATCACGCGTGCAACTTCGGAGAACCCGATCAATCCGAGGTAGTCACGCGGGAACTGCGACGTGATCAGGCTATGCAGTGCCATCGCCACCTTCTTGGCTGGCAG